>NZ_JANSIG010000067.1:15205-17180 GCF_047461975.1 Synechococcus sp. R55.3
TTTACGCTCATCTTGTCATAGCACTTTCTCGGCAGGGCTGGGATCCCTTCTTGCGCGGCGAAGGTTGCACCTTTTGGCAATTTTGCCCCCATGCCGGATCTCATCTCGTCAATTGTCAATCCAGAGGGCATACTGGTTGCAACAATTTTGGATCCCGAGGGCGTGAATTATGAAATTCAGACGCTGGTTGGGTCTTTGCTGCGCCGGCTTGATGGCCTTGCTGTTGACGGCTTGCGGCAAGGGATCCGCCCCCTACGACAGCATCGTGGTCAATTTTGTAAACACGGCCACCCCCAGTCAGATTGCTGCTATCGCTAAAGAGTATCACTTGACGCTCCGCCCCAGCAGCGACAGCGCTTTTGCCCGCCAAGAAGCGATCTACCTGTTTGACGTGGATGCCAACCACCTGGGATCCACGCGGCGGCTGGTTAAGCGGCTCACCGACGAAGCCTTGATCGAGTATGCTCACCCCAACTATCAATTCCAGGCGGCTTTCGTGCCCAACGACCGCCTCTATCCCCAGCAATGGAACCTCAGGGCCATCCGCATGCCGGAAGCCTGGGACATCTCCCAAGGGGAAGGGGTGACGGTAGCCGTGGTGGACACGGGAGTAACACGAGTGCCGGATCTAGCCCAAACCCAATTTGTTAAGGGCTACGACTTTGTGGATGACGATGAGGAGCCGGAAGACCTCAACGGCCACGGCACCCATGTGGCGGGAACCATCGCCCAATCCACCAACAATGTCTTGGGTGTAGCCGGCATTGCCTTCAAGGCCAAGATCATGCCGGTACGGGTGTTGGATGCCAATGGCTTTGGATCCCTGTCGGATGTGGTGGAAGGGATCCGCTATGCTGCCGACCACGGGGCTACGATCATCAACCTCAGCCTGGGTAGCCGCGCTTCTGCCCAACTGATGGAAGAGGCAGTGGCCTATGCCCATAGCAAAGGGGTGACGGTGATCGCAGCCGCCGGCAACGAAAACTCCAACCAGGTGAGCTACCCGGCCCGCTACCCGCATGTGATCGCCGTCTCGGCCACGGGGCCCAACGGGGAAAAAGCTCCCTACTCCAACTATGGGGTGGGGGTGGACATCTCTGCCCCCGGCGGAGCCAAAACTCCCGATCACCCCGAATACGGCATCCTGCAGCAAACCATCAATCGTCGTAACCCCAACGAGCCGGTCTTTGCCTACTTCCAAGGCACCAGCATGGCCACTCCCCACGTAGCCGGTGTGGCAGCTCTGATCCAGGCTCAGGGCATCAAAGACCCGGACAAGGTGGAGGAAGTGCTGAAAATGTCGGCTACCCCAGTGCCCGGCGACAAACAGAACTTCTACGGGGCTGGTCGTTTGGATGCAGCCAAGGCGCTGGCCAGGGCCACAGGGCAACAGGAGGAAAACCCCTTGGTGCTCTGGTTGAAGGACTTCCTGCAGTACCTGAACAACAATGGCTACCTCAACCCGCGCTTCTGGTTCGATGGTGGCCCGATTGCTCTGGTGCCGAAGCTGCTGATGGTGGTGGGCGGCTACATTATCCTGGTGCTGATCCGCTGGTGGCTGGCTCCCAAGCGGCTGCTGCAGACGGTGCCTTTGCTGGCTGGGATGCTTTTGGGCAGTGCCGGTCTTTTCCCCTTGCAGGGGTTGGCGATTGTCGGTGGCCCCCGTTGGCCCTTCCAATTGGCGGGTAGCTCCCTGCCGGAGTTGGGCACCGCCTTTGCCCAGACCAATGCCTTGAACCCCCTATTTGCCAGCGTGTTGATCCCAGGCCTGTTGATGTTGCTGCTCCTGGGCCATCGGCGCTGGCGCTGGGCGGTGATCGGCCTGTGCATCGGCATGGCCTCGCATCTGCTCTTGTCCGGATCCCTGTTCTATGAGGGGGTGCTATGGCTTGGATCCTCTGCTTGGTTGGGTCGCTCCTTCTTGCTCTTCAATGGCTTGCTCTGCCTGGGCCTGGCCTACTTGGGAGCGCAAGCG
>NZ_JANSIG010000068.1:0-17167 GCF_047461975.1 Synechococcus sp. R55.3
GGTGGGGGGCAGCTCGGTGTGGCATCAGTACACGGTGCGGGTGGTGGGTTCTGAGGCGACGGATGGGCGGCGGCGGGACGATTTGCAGCAGCGGTTGAAGGAGCGGGGCATTGGCAGTCGGGTTTACTATCCTCTGCCGTTGCCGTTGCAGCCGGTGTACCGGCGGCTGGGCTACCGGCGGGGGGATTTGCCCAAGGCGGAGTTGTGTGCTGCTCAGGTGTTGTCTTTGCCCTGCTTTCCTGAGTTGACCCTCTGTCAACAAAAACGGGTGGCTGTTGCCATCGCAGACATCCTCTCCACATCATCACCCCCATAGCACCAATTATGATTATTTCAAATTACACTGAAGTAGCTTGTAGATTCCAGACTCTCCTTCTCCTTTGGGAGAGGGGCTGGGGATGAAAAAGCGCTGAGAGGACTGCCGTGTTGTTGAAACTAAGCCGAAAATTATTTCAAAGGATGGGAGGCCGGGGAACCTTCTCCTCAAAGCAGGGATCGAGATCTCGGGTTCGCTTTCTGCGCCGCTTCCGCTTTACCCGTATCGGGGGGCGGTTTATCGGGATCGCCCTGTTGGTGAGTATTGCTGCTTTCAACACCGGCAACAATCCCCTGTACTTGTTGCTGGGGATGCTGCTCAGCCTCATCCTCATCAGCGGTACCCTCTCTGATATCACCCTCAAAGATCTGGAGGTCAGCCGGCAGTTGCCTAGCCGCATTTTCGCTGGCCAGCCTGTCTTAGTGGGTCTCACGCTGGTCAATCGCAAACGGCGCTTGCCCAGCTTTTCGTTGCAGGTGAGCGAACGCATTGAGGGGCTGAGGCGGGAAGATTGGCCTTCCAGCTATGTTTTGCGGGTGGATCCCGGTGCCAAGGTGGACACTTTTTATCAGCATACTTTTTCAAAGCGGGGAGTCTGGCAGTTGCAAGGTTTTGAAGTTGCCACCAGTTTTCCATTTGAACTCTTCCGCAAGGCGGTAGAGATTAGGGATCCCCAAACGGTGATCGTGTTTCCGCGGCCTGCCTCGGTTCAAGGATTGGTGCTGTGGGATCAGCTCAGCAGCGGCAACCAATTGCGCCCCCAACCCGGTCGAGAGAGAGACTACCTGAGCTTACGGCCCTACCGCCCCCAGGACGATGTGCGCTCTGTCCATTGGAAGATCTCGGCCAAACGGGATCAACTAATCGTGCGGGAGTTGGAGCGTCCACGATCCCAAGCCATCACCCTCTGTTTTGAAAATCGCTGGCAGCCCCAGAAAGAGAGGCCCGAGATCCATCGAGACAAGTTGGAGCGAGCTGTAGAGCGCTGTGCCGGGATCCTCTTCTACTTGATGCGAGAAGGTTACCCGGTAGCACTCGTTACGTTACAAGAGCGGACTCCTTTTGGGTCAGACCTGGCCCATCAAGATCACCTGCTGACCGTGTTGGCACGACTTACTTTTGTCGGGGATCCCCAGCTCAGCCCTCCACTGGAAAGAGAACCTGATCCCTCTGTCAAGTTTGACCTCACCCCTCAAGATCGCTGTGTGCTGCTGGCCCATCCCGACCAGGATGGAAAATCTGCCCCGGCCCATCTCATCCACACGGGATCGCTGTTGCAATTTATCCCAATTGAGTGAGCTTCAGGCCCATTTTGATAGCAGGATCCATCTGAGATTGTTTGGAAAGCTTGGGCGCAGATCCTTGCAAAGCTTTAGGTTAAACTGCTGAAGAAGTGGTGGTTCACTGCTCCAACTTTTGTCGCAATTCTGGAATGGCCCGCCGCATTTGTCGATAGCCCTCCTGAATAATCGGATCTGCTTGATGAAAATCGAAGATCCCATACTGGCTCAGCTTGGGTTGTAAGAGCAAATCCGGCGGATGTTCGGCTAAAACACTGCGGGTAACGATTTGCTCCATCACGTTCAACGTCTTGCCAATAACGTCGAAAATATTGGGACCAGAGGGCTCATCTGGAAACCATTGGCTAATTTTTTCTTGGATCCCTTGTTGTAGGGATTGATAGCGTTTGCGAATGCGGGTGATGAAGTTGGTTTCTTCTTCGATCACTTCTCCTTCAGCATTCAAGCGCTGTCGCCGTTGAAGGGTTTCTTCCACCTCTGTTTCTTCCAGTTGCGACTCCACATCCGCGGGATCCACATGGTTGAGATTGACCGCGATGACAACATCGGCCCCCATCTCTCGCACCACCCGCACTGGCACCGGATTGACAATGCCTCCATCTCCGAGATAGCGCCCTTCGTGGTGAAAGGGAGTGAAAATTCCTGGGATAGAGATGCTGGCCCGCACGGCATCTGCCATTTTACCCGAACGCAACAGCACCTCCTGGCCTGTGATCAAGTCGGTAGCCACACAACAAAAGGGGATCCCGGCCTCTTCAATACACAGCTCTTGCAAATGTTCTGTCAGCAGCTCATAAATTTTGTTGCCATCCAGCAGGCCACAGGTGGGAAAGACCACATCAAACAAAGACAGGATCATCTTCCAGTTGAGATCTCGCACAAAGTCTTCCAGCTCATCCAGTTCTCCTGCTGCATAAATGGCTCCCACAAAAGCGCCAATGCTCGTCCCGGCAATATAATCAATGGGGATCCCGGCCTGCTCTAGAGCCCGAATTACGCCAATATGAGCCCATCCCCTGGCTCCGCCGCTGCCCAGTGCCAATCCCAGTTTTTTGCCCATGATTGCTCCCTCAAAAAGAAGCCCAAAAGACTTCAGGAATCTTAAACTTTGCTCTCTCTAAAATCAATTAGGTACCTGCCCTTTCTCGCAGATCGGGAGGCAGATAGCTGCGTTCCCCTAAGATTTCCAGAAGGGGGCCATAGCGGTCGAACTTGACCACGCTGACCGAGGCGGCCAAAACCTCAATGCGATCCCGGTAGCGGCCCAGGTCAATGCCCAGCAGGCTGCAGAGAATAACCCGAATGGTGGCTTTGTGGGAGACGATCAAGACGTTGCCATGGGTCCATTTTTCCTGGATCTCAGCCACAACCGGCATAGCCCGATTGGCAATTTGCACAGCGGTTTCCCCCCCTGGGGGCGCGTTCCAGGCTGGCTCGGTCATCCAGCGCCAATAGGCTTCTGGGTAGGCTTCTTGTGCCTCGGCGTGGGTTTTGCCCTCCCACTCGCCATAGTGAATTTCTCTTAGGCCCTCTCGAATCTGCATCTCCAAGCCAACTTTCTCGGCCAGGGGGCTCAAGGTAGCCAAGGCACGCCGCATCGGGCTGACGTAGAGAGCTTGCCAAGGGATCCCGGCATAGGCTGAGGCAAAGGCTTCTGCCATTTGTTTGCCTTCGGGGGTGAGGTCGGGATCGAGAGCGCCGCAAAAGCTGCCGGAACGGCTGTAGGGAGTTTCGCCGTGTCTAAGGAGGTAAAGTCTCAGGCTCATGGGAAATATGCTTATGGGAGCGAACTTTGCCACTCTAGCTGCCCAACTTTAAGCTCTCCTTATCCCCCCTCGGGGCGGTGGTTGGTGGTGGGGATGTAGATGCGGCTGCCCGCCCACTGCAATTTTTCCCGCAGAGTGCGAAAGTAGGAGAGCTCTTTTTCCAGGATCATCAGCTTGACCGGTGTAGGCGCTTGCTGAATGTGAACCCACTGGCCGGGATTCACCGACTGGGCCAACACGCCATCTGTCCACAGGCGGGTCAACCCTTCGGGATCGGCAAGAGGCCAAATGTCCACCCTGGCTGTGCCGCTGATGACAATAGGACGGCTAGACAAACTCAGGGGACAAATAGGGGTGATGATGATGGCGTCGAGGGTAGGCTCGAGGATGGGGCCATTGGCTGCCAGGGTGTAAGAGGTAGATCCTGTCGGTGTAGCCACCAGCACCCCATCTCCGTGGTACTGATCCAAAATCTCTCCGTTGACCTCGATCTCCATGATCGCGGCAGGCAGCCGTTCTCGGTTGATTGGCTTCAGGCAGATCTCATTGAGGGCATAGTAGACTTCGCTGGCCGGACGGCCTTGCGACTTTCCCTCTCCACGGGCGGCCAAGGGATCCCCTCGTCCCAACTGCGGTTGTTCCCAAATCTGGGCTTGCAACATCATGCGGGCTTGCAAGAAAAAATCCCCCGCCTGGATACGATCCCAGGGATCCTGCTGCAACACCCGCTCCGACTGGGCCAAAAACCCCAGCCTACCCCCCGCTTTGATCGGCAAAATCGGGATCCCATGGGGAGCCAGGTATCGTGCCGCCGCCAACACCGAGCCATCTCCCCCCAGCACCACCGCCAGATCGATGGGATCCGAGGTGGCCTCTAGAAAGACAGGGTAGGGGTTGTGGTGCAAGCCGGTGGGAGCCGTTAACACCGTAACGCCGCGCCGGCGCAACTGTTCAGCACACCTCTGACAAGCGGCCTTGCTCTCCCGATCCCCCTCTTTGTAGGCAATCACCACCAAGCCCAAGTCCATGGTCAACCTCATCAAGGGATCCCTGTCGATTGTCCCCTTCTTCAGACTGGGGATTGCTCAGGATAATCCAGACTATCCCCCCCAAAGTTAACCAGAAAATGTTCTCTTGGACGGTGAAACCGATCACCGCAGCTCTCCCTTGAGCGTCACTGCCCCCGCCAGAGCTTTCTTCTACAACTTTTAAGTAACAGTTAAGTAAATCTGAGAAGTCACCTTGAAGAATCAACCGAAAACCCCGCCATTTCCAACAGATGGCCCCAATCCGGATCCCTGAGTTCAGCCACCGGCGTAGGCTGGTGCAGACCTCAGCAATTCGGTTTATGGTATGGACATTCCCCCTGCAATTCCTCTTCTCCAAGCTGCAAACCCATGACCGCAGATCTCACCAATCGCATTTTGGGCAACCGCTACCAGCTGATTCAAGAAATTGGTAGCGGTGGTATGGGATCCGTCTTTCGTGCCTTGGACTTACACAACAACCGCCAAGAGGTAGCCGTCAAGATCCTCTATGCCCCCATGTTGCTAAGCCGGAGCAACTCCCAGACGGACTTGCGCCGCCGCTTTGTCGAAGAGATCCGCGTCAGCACCCTCTTGGGCCAGCATCCCCGCATCGTCAAAGTTCTGGATCACGGCCAAGAGGGGGAGCAAGCCTATCTGGTGATGGAGTACCTTAAGGGTCAGGATCTGGCCAAGCTAATTCGAGAAAAAGGGGCTCTGCCGGTTCGGCAAGCCATTCGGCTGGCTCTCCAAGCTTGTGAGGGACTGCACTTTGCCCACACGTTTCAGGCCAAGATAGAGGGCCGCGAGATTCGGGGTGTCATCCACCGCGACATCAAACCCAGCAACCTCTTCATCGAGCAAGTTTTTCAAAATGGCAAGCTTATCCCCCAACTGAAAATCCTCGACTTTGGCGTGGCCAAAACCCTGGCGGATCACACCCTCAGCCTGGGCACCTACAAGGGGGGGGGATTTATCGGCACAGCTCGCTACGCCTCTCCCGAACAGATGCGGGGCAAAGCCTTGGATGCCCGCTCGGACATCTACTCCTTTGGCGTGGTGCTCTACGAGATGCTGACGGGATCCATGCCCTTTCAATTGGAAACTGACTCTTTGCACAGTTGGATCCACGCCCATTGTTACGAAAGCCCCCTGGAGATCAACCCCAATACAGCTCCCCAGCCGATCCCACCCCCCTTGGCAGCGGTGGTGATGGATTGCCTGAAAAAAAACCCGGACGAACGACCACAAACGATGCGGGAGCTAGGGGAGCGGCTGCTGCAAGCCTATGACCTGACAGTGGCCACTCAACTCTCCACCAGCCAGGCCAGCACGGTGATCATCCCCACCGGCAGTGCCAAGCCTCAACAGGATGCTCCACCCTCTTCTGAGTCCAAGCCACCGATCCAAGCCACCCGCAATACAGGATCGGCTTCTGGAGCCTTTGAAGATATCCGCGATGAGGATCTGGATCTCATCGAAGATGAGCCGGTCTCTCCCCCTCCTCCAGGTGCAGGGATCCCCTATTACATCACCGAGCGGGAACCCTCCTCAGCAGAAGCTTCGCCGGAAACACCGGATCCCTCTCCCCAAAGTGGGGGCGAAACTCCCAAAACGCCCTCCACAGTGATCCCAGCCAGCAACGCTCTCCCGACCGTTCAGGATCCCCCCGTCGCTCGCCCTGCCACGCCGGCACGAACCGATACTCCCCGCACTCGCCCTCTGCGGCAAGCTGCCCCCCAAACGGTTCTGCAACCTTCCGACAGCAACCTGAAGTGGGTTTTGGCCGGGGGATCCCTAGGCGTCATGGCTCTGCTGGCCGCCTTTTTGCTGTGGCCACGCCCAACGATCCGCGATAGCCGGGAAGAACCGGATCCGATCCCTACCGCTGAAGTAACCCCAACACCTACACTCGAACCTGCTCCCACTCCAACGCCGACACCCACCCCGACTCCGACACCGGCACCCACTCCCACTCCAACGCCGATGCTCACCCCTATCCCCCGGTTCACCCCACTTGTCCCCCGCACTCCTACCCCCACCCCGCCTCCACCTCCTACTCCCACCGCCACACCTGCCCCGGCAACGCCAACGCCTGCGCCAGAGCTTGCCCTAAGCGGCCAGTGGCTTTATGAAGGAGGAGCCTTTATCTGGCAAGGATCCCTGTGTAAAGTTAATGTTGCAACCGGTATCCAGGAAACCGTCTCCATTCGTCAAGACGGTAACCAGATCAGCGTTTCCTCTCTCAGCTTTTCCGAACGCAGTGGCCAGCTCATCGGCAACCAACTTTCTGTCAGCGGTAAGGCAGCGGGTAGTGGCACCCCAACCATCACTTGGAGCGGCACTGTCAGCGCTGACGGGCGCTCGATTCGAGGAACGGCTACCTGTGGTAGCGCCAGCTTCGCCATTAGGCTCACACGGCAGAGCTAAATACCTACGCCTCCTCCCCGATCACCGCCGCCGCCGTCTTCCCTATCGTCCGGTTTCTGTTGCCGTTGAGGCGGTGGAGGAGGAGCAGCAAAGCTTTCGCTCACAACTTCGATGGTGTAAGGGCCTCGCCCAGGGCTGCCCGGCCCAGCGGCTGGAGAGGCATTTTGCGCCCAGTAGCTTTGCACCTGGAGCAAGTAGCAGCGGTTTTGCCGCACGGGGATGGTTAGCTGAGAGGTGGTAAAGTTGCCAGGGGCAGCATCATCATTTACAAAAACGTCAGGATCCAATCTCCGGTTGCTGTCAAAGCTGCCGATGACCAATAGCGGGTCGAAAACCGGGCTGGTCAGCCGGATTGTAACCCCGGTAACGTTGGCTGCAGAGGGGAAGTAAAGAAACGCATCTGAATAGAAGGTAAACGTGCCGGGAGGCGGCGGAGTTGTGCGAGCATCCAGAATATTGCCGGCGGCATCGAAATAAAACTCCAAAAGGCTATTCGGCCCCAAGGTTCCACTGCGCCTATCCCCCTGTCGGCGGAGGCCAATCGAAGCGAAAAAGTCTGGGCTGAAGGCTTGTTCACAGACATTCACCAGAGGCGGTAGTGTGCTCCCTCCACCTCCTCCACAACCTGCCAAAACCGCAGCCGAGGCCAAAAGGCCCAAGAAAACCCTCTGCAGGGATCCCTGCGGAGTTCTAGAAGCATTCGATGCTGGCCCTGGCATAAGCACTCCTTCGGATCATCAATGTTCCTCTAGATTACGATGATTTGAGCAATTCGCGGCAAAATGCAGATCACTGACAGGCTTTTCACACGTTTGGGTTTGCACCGGCCTGGGGGAGCTGTTTCACTGCTGGCATCGAGAAAGGAGCTTCCAGAGTGTAGTGGAACTATTGAGCCCATCTTGTCCTCAGGAAGGGATCCAGAGCAAAACCCTTTTTCGCGGTGGGCTAATCACGACCAGCGTCGGGCTTCTTGGTGAGGGTGAGAAAGAAATGAGCTAGGGCTGCCACACATTCTCGATCTTCAAAGAGTAGGTCGCGTCGCTGCCGAACCTCTTCAGTCATATGGTGGCGAAACTCAGGATCGGATCCCAGTTTTACGGCCAAATCCTCATAGCATCTCAAATCCGAGGCAATTAAACTGTCCAGGCCCATTCTTTTGAGGATGGCATGGGTATGCCGGCCCCGCGTCAGCTTTCCAGGGCAAGTGATCACCGGCAATCCAACTGCAACAGCTTCTAGGGTGGTGATCCCACCTGACCAGCCATAGGAATCCAACATGAGATCGGCACAGCGGTTGAGATCCAAGTAGTCTTGATGATCCAATCCAGGCAGAACCAGACAGTGGTCTTCTGCATTGAGACCGTACAGGGAAAAAGCCCGGGTGAGCCGTTGCTGAAATTGTCGAGCAATGGCAGCATTGGGCAGAGCCAAGAAGACAAACTGAGCGTTGGGCACTCGTTGGGCAATAGCGGCAAAAAGATAGTCGTATTGGGGCAGATATTTACCCAAGTATTGACAAGTTAGGTAAACCACTGCATCTTCACGCAGGCCGAAATCCTCACGATAGCGCTTTTGCTGCGGCAAAACCGGCTTTTCAAAGCAAGTACCCAAATGAGGTAGCCGGATCAAGGTTTCACTGTAGTGTTCCTGAGCATTCTCCGGCTCCATTAAATCGCTGGAAAGGAAATAGTCAATCGTAGAAAGCCCAGAAGTTACAGGATGAGCCCAAGTGGAGCACTGTATCGGTGCCAGTCGCAGGGAAGCCAGTTGCAGAATGAGAGGCGAAAGGCCGATCTCCAAATACACCAAAATATCCAACTGATCCTGTAGGATTTGTTGGGCTGCATCCTCGAGGCTGCTGGGAATGTGCCTAAACACATCGGCGTATTGACGATACCGGTCTGTCATGAAGTCGGTTCTGGGATCCAGGTGATAGGCGAAGACTTGAAACTTTCGCTCCGAGTTAGCCTGTCCATCAGCCCAATTGGCGTTCAGGTACTTAACCCAACCCAGAGATAAGCGACTGTAAGAGCAAGCTCGCATGGAAGCTGAGGCAAACCCAACTCGGAGGGGATCCCCTGGTTGGGATTGGCAAGGAAGATATCTCCAATCGGGATAACAGGCGTTGACTATGCGTTGAACAAACTGGGCATATTTTTTCTGCAAATCCAGGTCGTTGTAGCCTTGGTACTGTAGGTAGTGATTGGTTCCCAGTCCTGACGCCCACAGCGCTCTGCGACGTTGCTCCTCCGTTTCTAGGGGAGTTTCCTCAATAAGGCAATCCAGATGCTCGATAAAGCGAGCACGAAAGGAGTTGAGTTCTTCCTCGCTCCGATAGACTGCTGGCAGATACAGATGATAAAACCAACGAGCCTGTTCTAACTGGGGATCCAAAGCCATTGCTTTCTCCAGGTGATCCAACGCAACAGCGTGTTCTCCTTGATCTCGACAGGCGATGGCCAGATTCAGATGCACCTGCGCCAAAGGGATCCCTGTCTGTTCATCCGAGTTTTCCAGTAGAGGATTGAGTAGGGCAATGGCTTCTTCGCTACGTCGCAGGTTAACTAAGATTTTTCCAGCTTGAAAGGCAGATCCAGCAGCGTGTGGATTCAGTTTCAGGCTTTGCTGATAACAGGATAGCGCTTCCTCCAGTTGACCCAAAGACTCATAGACGACACCCAAATTGTGGTGATACAGAGCCACTTCGGGATGTTGCTCAATGGCTTCTGCAATGAGAGCCGCTGCCAATTCCGAGTCTCCTCTGACTTGAGCTACCGTTCCCAACAGGTGAAGGGCATCTGCATGCTCAGGAAAATCCGCCAAGATTTCGGAGTAAATGGCCTCTGCTTGCCGCAGATCTCCTGCCTGCTGAGCTCGGATCCCGGCCAGAAGTTTGTCTGTAGGTGTCAAGTCCGACATCCGCTACAAAGTGGCTAGAAATTCCCCAGATTTCTCTGCCCAGTATAGTCATTTCAAGTGGATACAAACATCCCCCAAGCTCCACCATTAGCCCTTTTCCCAGAGGAAGAGGGGAGTTGGGGATCAACGGAACAACAGTTTCACTTTCACTGCTATTGGGAATGCCCCCGTTGTGTTGCTTCTGAGTTGTTGATGTTTGGATGTCTATGTCGGCATTTCGAGGACTTGTAACTCGCTTTTCCAAACCGGTAAGCGAGGAGAAGGGCAACCTAACTCAAATCCGCTGCCACCCGGTGGGCGCAGGCAAAGCCGGAGAAGGCAACGGCATTGAGCCCTTGGCCGGGGAATGTGCTATCCCCCACGCAGTATAGGTTGGGGATGGCGGTGCGATTGAAAGGCATGCCCAGCAAGCCCCAGGGATCCCGGCTGGGGATGGGCCCATAGGTGCCGTTGCTGCGGCTCAAGAAGCGGCGGTGGGTGCGGGGGGTGCCTATCTCTCTGAGCTCAATGTGGGATCCCAGTTGAGGCCAAAGGGCCTCCAGGCGGCGGATAAGCCGGTCGGCGGCTTGCTGTTTCTGGGTCTGGTACTGGCTTGGGCTTAACCCTTGCCAGGTGGATATCCAACTGGGGGTAAAGGCATGAACAATGTGGCGGCCCGGGGGAGCCAGGTCGGGATCCAACAGGGTGGGGATGGAGACAAAAAGGGTGCCCTGCTCAGCCTCCATCTGATCCCAATCTTCCAGGAGAATGTGGTGACAATAGCGTTCGCCGGACAGGGCCTCGGCCCGCACCCCCAGGTGCAAGCTCAAGAAGCTGGGGGATTGTTGGTAGCGTTTTTGCCACTGCCGCTCCGCCGTGGGCAGGGATCCCGGCCATAGGCGCTCAAAGGTGTCCCAGCGGGTGGCATTGGAGATGATTGTGCGGGCAAAGAGCTTTTCCCCGCTGGCCAGCTCTACACCCACCGCCCGACCTCTTTCTTCTAGGATCCGCCGCACGGACGCTTTGTAGCGGATCTGCCCGCCATGGGCCTCTAGTCCCTGGGCCAACTTTTGGGCGATCTGCCCCACCCCCCCTTTGGGATAGTTGACACCGCCGTAGTGTCGGTCACAAAACACCATCCCGGCATTGATGATGGGCGTGCGATCCGCCGGCACCACCGACCAGCAGTAGCACTCCATATCCACAAAGCGCAGCAAATCCGGATCCCGCAGACAGCGCCGCGCCACCTGGCCCACATTCACCGGCAAATAGCGCGCCAAGGTCAGGCAGCCGAGGGGATTGCTCACAAAAGAACGAAATAGATAGCCCCACTCCTCCAACGAGAGCAGCTCCATGGCGTTGAGGCTGTTGAAGATGGGCCACAGGCTGTCGTAGAACCGGCGAATGCCGGCGGCTTCCCGGGGAAAGTAGCCGGATAGCTCCTGCAAAAACTGCTCGTAATCCCGGTGTACTCGGGGATTCAGCCCCTTGGGCAGGTGGTAGGCAATCTGCACCGGATCGGGGATGGACTCCAGGGATTGGCCCACGGCTGCCAAAGCCCGTGTCAGCAAGTTGGTGGTACCCTGGGTGCCCAACCCAAAGATCATGGAAGCGCCCACGTCAAAGCGGTAGATCCCGTTGCCTAAGGGATCCGGACGCTCAAAATAGCCGGCACTGCCCCCTGGAATGAGGTATTTTTCCAGCACCAGCACACGGTATCCTTTGGCAGCCAACTGGCTGGCCGCGACCAATCCCCCGATCCCAGCACCGATGACGATGGCATCCCAAGCAGGGGAAGGGGTGTACAGAGCCTGCAAGAGGGTCTGAGAAGGCAAAGTTGAGGTCAAGGGATCCCTCTGGAAACTCAAACGCAAGATCAGTATCTTTACCGTACCAGAGGTTCTAGGGTTTCCCCATGAGTTGAGCTCCCCTGGGAATGAGTTTGCCCAGATCTGCAAGATCCCCAAATAGAGATTGTGGCGCGGGCTACGGAACCGAATTCACGAATTTGCTATACAGAATCCGGCCACACGACACAGATGGTTTTGCCATGTTGGTGACCCAGCATCCTGTCTTTCGGCGCTTTTGGTACCCGGTGATGCCCCTCAGCCTATTGGAGCAGGGATCCCCGCAACCTTTCGAGCTGCTGGGAGAGAGGATCGTCCTTTGGCTGGACAAAGCCGGACAGCCCCAGGCAGCCGCAGATCGCTGCTGTCATCGGTCGGCGCAATTGTCCAAGGGAATCGTCTGTGATGACCATATCCGCTGCCCCTACCATGGCTGGGAGTTTGATGGCACGGGAGCCTGTGTCAAGGTGCCGCAACTGCCGGATCAGGCCCGCATCCCAGAGAGCTACCGCATTCCCGCCTATCTCTGCCAGGCCCGCTATGGCTATGCTTGGGTGTGCTTGCATCCCCAGCCTCTACGGGGGATCCCGGTCATCCCAGAAGCTGAGGATCCCAGTTACCGGCTCATCCACGAGTTCTACGAACGCTGGGAATGTGCCAGTTTGCGCATCTGCGAGAACGAGTTCGATGCCGCCCACATCAGCTTTGTACACCAGAACACCTTTGGCAGTATGGAAGACTTGGTACCCAGCCACTTCGAGGTCGAGGAGCTGGACTACGGGATCCGCACCCGCACAGTGCTCGGTGTAGCCAACCCAGAGCTGCAACAGCGCAACCTGGGCATTGCTGCCGCCAAAACCGAGCGCACCACCACTTCAACCTGGCATTTGCCCTTCACCAACCACCTTCACATCCGCTACCCCAATGGCCGCAGCCATGTCATCGTCAACATCCCCACCCCCATCAACGACCGAGCCTCCCAAGTGGTGCAGTTTTGTTTGCGCAACGACACCGAAGCCGATACCCCAGCCGCCGAGGTTATCCGCTTTGACCGGGCTGTAACTTTGGAAGACAAAGCCATTTTGGAGACCACGGATCCCGACGTGCCCCTCACCCTCAGTAGCGAACAGCACATGCTCACCGATAAGCCCGGGATCCTGATGCGCAAGCAATTGGCGGCTCTGCTCAAAGCCCACAGCAGCTCCTCAAACCAGATGTTCTAGGCTGCGGGTGCCAGCGTAGCGGCTGTAGGCGTAGATCAACCCCAGGGTGAGGCCGGTGACCAAAAAGCTGAGGGCCGCCCCGAAAGGATAGTCCAGGCTGGAGCCAAACTGCAACTGAATCACATTCCCGATCAACAGCGTTTTGCTGCCCCCCAACAGATCCGGCACTACGAACATGCCGAAAGCCGGGATCCCCACCAGAATGAGGCCCGCCGCCAGTCCAGGCAAGGTCTGGGGCAGAAGCACCCACCAAAAGACCTGCCAACCCTTGGCATAGAGATCCCGTGCCGCTTCCGCCAGCCGCCAATCGATGCGCTCCACCGCCGTGTACAGGGGCAAGACCATGTAGGGCAAAAACGTGTAGACCATGCCCAGATAAACCGCCAGCCAACTGGGATACAGAGCCGTTTGCGGTGGGATCCAGCCCAGCCAGGCCGCCAAGCAAGCCGGCCACCCTTCCGGGGCCAGCACCACCATCCAGGCATAGGTGCGGATCACCAGGTTCGTCCAAAAGGGCACCACCACCAAGGTGAGCAACAGATCCCGTTGTCGGGGTGGGTGGGCGGCAATGAAGAAAGCCAATGGGTAGGCCAGCAGCACGCAAAAAAAGGTGGTTACCCCCGCCACCAGCAGGCTGCGGCCCAAGATCTGCCAGTAGATGGGCGTCCATCCTAGGGGGCCAAAGCCGAGAATGCGCAGATAGTTCTCCAGGGTCAGGGGCAGTTGAACCTGGCCGAACTCCCCACGGCTGAGAAAGCTGTACACCAACAGCAACAGCCCCGGCAGCACCAGAAAAACCATCACCCACAGCACCCCTGGCCCGGCAAAAATCAGGCTGCGTCCCAGCTCCTGCCAAGGGGTGAGCAGCTCCCCAAACCGCACCTGGGCTTGGCCAGAAGAAGGGATCCACTTGCCCACAGGAGATGGCAGCTTCAACATCCAGTCTCCTCCTGACGGGGATCCGGTCGCAAACGGATTAGGCTTTTCGGGGGTAGGTGGGCCACCAGCGCTGCGCCGATCTCAAACCCTGCATCCTCAATATCGGTGTTGAGGGCCGTGGCCTTGAGCTGCTGACCTTGGTTTGTCCGCAACAGGTATTGGTTCTCAGCCCCAGTGTAGATGAGGTTTTCCACCCGCACCGGCACCTGGTTGGGCAGCAGATCCCAGCCGCTGCGAGAGAGCTGGATCTTTTCCGGGCGAATAGCCAATTGCACCGGTTCCGAGCTGGCCGGGATCCCCAAGACCTTCAGCTTTCCCAAGGGCGTATCCACACAGTCCGTCCCACAGGCGATCCCCTCGATCAGGTTGCTGGCCCCTAAAAAGTCGGCTACGAAGGCCGTCGCCGGGCGCTCGTACACCTCATCGATAAGGCCCACTTGCTCAATGCGCCCCGCCCGCATCACCGCCACCCGGTCGCTGGTCACCAAAGCCTCTTCTTGGTCGTGGGTAACGAAAATAAAGGTCATGCCCAGGCGGCGCTGCAACTCGCACAACTGCACCTGAAGCTGCTTGCGCAACTTGGCATCCAACGCCGACAGCGGCTCATCCAACAAGAGCACTTCCGGCTCGTTCACCAAAGCCCGAGCCAAGGCCACCCGCTGCTGCTGTCCCCCCGACAGCTCATGGGGCTTCCGCTTGGCCAGAGCTGCAATCTCCACCAATTCCATAGCAGCCGCTACCCGCTTGCGCAGAGCTTCTCCCCGCACACCCCGCATGCGCAGGCCGAAGGCGATGTTGTCCTCCACCGTCATAAAAGGGAAAAGGGCATAGCTCTGGAACACGGTGTTGACATTGCGCTTGTGGGCGGGCAGGTGGCCTACCGGGCGACCTCGAATCACCACTTCCCCAGCATCGGCCATCTCCAGGCCGGCCAGGATGCGCAGCAGGGTGGTCTTGCCGCAGCCGGAAGGGCCCAGCAGGCCGAAAAACTCCCCCCGCCGGATGTTCAGCTCAATGCCATTGAGAGCCACAAAATCGCCAAAACGCTTGTAGAGGCCCGCCACTTCTACATCCCAGTCGGGATCCCGGACGGTGGAAGTACTGGAGATGACACTCGCGATCACAGTTGACAGCGCTGATAAACCTATCGAACCCAGTATGCAAGTCTCCGAGAAAATTGCAGTTATCCTCCACACCAGGGGCACCAGTTCCACGCTCAGCCCTGCAAACGGGGATCCCTGCCCACAGCCCTTCAAGATAGCAAATGTGGGAAACATTGTCGCCACGCCACCCCTGGGCAAACAGTAGCCAGAGATACCGGCTTGAGGAACAGTCTAATTCAGGATTGGAGGGGATTTTTCTTTTGAATGGGTCTTTTGCAAGGGATCCCTGGCCGTGCCCGTTCACACCCTCAAAGCCACTCCCCATACCGTCCACTTGGGCGGCTTTTCTTCCCAACTGCCCCCGGCCTTGTATGTGCAATCGGGCGATGTGGTGCAGGTGGAAACCTACTCGGGGTTCGCCCACTACGGCAAAGCGCCGGACCGTTTCTTCACGCCCGAATTCCTCGAAATTTGCCAAACCTTGCCTGCCGAGCGCCGAGTGGGGCCGGGCCCCCATCTGTTGACCGGGCCGATCTACGTTGAGGGAGCTGAACCTGGAGATGTGCTGGAAGTGCGCTTGCAAGCGATCACCCCCCGCTTGCCCATCGGTTTCAATGCCATCCGTCCCGGATGGGGGGCTTTGCCCGGAGAATTTGATCAGCCGCGACTGCGCTTCATCGACCTAGATATAGACCAGGGGGTAGCGGAATTTCCTCCCGGCAGCGGCATCCGCGTCCCCATTCGCCCCTTCTTTGGCATCTTGGGGGTGGCGACCGAGGAAACCAGCCGCAGCTCTATCCCCCCCGGCAACTATGGTGGCAACATCGACAACCGCCAATTGCAGGCGGGATCCCGAGTTTTTTTGCCGGTCTTTGTGCCCGGTGCCCTTTTTTCGGTGGGGGATGGCCACTCCGCTCAAGGGGACGGAGAAGTTGATGTAACGGCCATTGAAACTTCCATGAATGGCACTTTGCAGTTGATCCTGCGCAAAGATCTGCCGCTCGAGGCACCGCTGGCGGAAACCCCGACCGATTTCATTACCATGGGCTTTGCCGAGGATCTGGATGCGGCCTTTGAGATTGCCCTAAGGCGGATGATCGATTTTCTGCATCGGTTTGTCGGCATTGGGCGAGAGGAAGCCTATGTGCTTTGCAGCATTGCTGTCCACTTCCACATCACGCAGGTGGTGAACAGCCCCATGAAAGGTGTGCATGGGTTGCTGCCAAAACAGATCCTGCCCCGCCCTACCCTGATCTAATCGGATCTAATCGCGTCAGCGGGGCGGAGTCCTTACTGCTCCCAATAAGTATCGGCGATGGGATCCGCAGGTGTCGCGGGCTCCTGCATTGGCCAGACCCAATCCGTGAGGTCTTGAGAGGGGATCCCTTCCGGTAGCAGCCCATGGCAGCGGGAGCGAAACAGACAACTGTTGCAGCGCTCAGTGTGGGGGGTCATGGGAAAGTCTTGCGCCTCCAGTTGCCGCAGGTGGTTCAGAGTGGCTCTTAGGTGGGCCAGGTCTTGCTCATAGGCGGCGGCGCTGTAATACCGGTGGAAGGGCTGCTGCGGATGTTGCACATACCAAAAGGTCAGTTGCACCTGCTCCGGCTCAAAAGGGCTTTCCAGGGGCAGCTGCTGGGCCACCTCGCAGAGCAGCAGAGGGTAAAGGCGCACCTGCCAGTCTTGGGCCAACTGTTCATCGCGAGGACGTTGACGCTCAGTTTTCCAGTCCAGGATGTGCAGGGATCCGGGGATAATCACCAGCCGATCCAAACGGGCTATCAGCTTAAAGCCCTCAATCCGTTGCCACAGGGGCAACTCCGCCAACACCCGTCCCTGGGGATGGGCATGGGAGCTGGCCAAGAACACCTGCCACCACTGCTGCACCCCTTCATCCAGGCCGGACAAACGCGGCTCCACCTGCCGCCTGCGGCTGTGCCACTCCACCAAACGGTGAAACTGCCGTCCGCGCCTCTGCTCCAGCTCGTGCTCAAAAACACTGGCAGCGGGCCAGATCAACCGCTCCAGGTACACATAGCGAAACAGGCGGGGGCAATGGTCCAGCAGGGCCAGTGAAGAGGCGGAGAGGTTGACCTGCTCAAGACTCAACCTCTCCAGAGAAGGGGCAGCAGGGATCCCAGACAAAGTGCTCCGCACCGCTGTCGCGAAGGGGAAGAGCTCGCAAGAGGGGGCTAAGTTCCACTGCTCTCAGGATACCCCCACCGCCACCAGGGGTCGCCCAGCGGAGGAGCATGACTCTAGTCAATAATAAGCTCAACTATACTGAAAATAATGTATAATATGTTCAGTACGGATTACTAC
>NZ_JANSIG010000069.1:0-17158 GCF_047461975.1 Synechococcus sp. R55.3
ACCCCCGGCGTGTAGGCCATGGCCAGATCGGCGGCGCTCTCCAGGGGGCTTTTGGCCACCACTTGCAGTTTTCCCCCTCGATGCAGCTCAAAGGTGCGATCTACCACCCGCTCCACTTTCACATTGGGTAGGGCAGCCACGGCGGCGCGAATTTGCTGGGCATGCTCGCTGCTGACGGCATCCACCGCGATCTCCCGTACCGTCTCCGCAGGGGATTGGTGGATGAGGTCGATCTGGCTGAGGCTGCCTCCCACCTCGGCAATGGCTTGGGTCACACGGGCTAGGGCTCCCGGCTGGTTGAGCAGGCGAATGCGCAGGGCAATGCTATAGCTGGAGCTGGGGGTGAGTTTTGTCATAGTCCCTTATGGTAGACGAAAAATCCGATTCCGACCTGCACACCTTGGCCGATTGGCTGGAGGGCTACTACAGCAACCGCGCCCAGGCAATGGCGGAGCCGGTGTGGTTTGTGCCGGTCAGCCTTTGGTACGTGCGTCTGCCCCACCTGTTTTCCCAAGGGATCGGCTTTTTTACCGAACAATTCAACCAACACACGCCGGGCCGGTTTTATCGCAGCCGGGTGCTCCAGGTATTGGCGGATCCCTTGCGGATCGAGAACTACAAATTGCGGAACCAAGCAGCTTGGGCAGGTGCCTCTCAGAATCCGCAGCGCTTGGCACAGCTCTCCTTGGCCGACCTTGAGCATTTGCCCGGCTGTCGCATTGTGGTGGAAAAGCGCCCAGACTGCTACCACGGGGAAATGCTGCCGGCTGGAGAATGTCGTCTCAACCCCGGCGATAGCACCTACATCCACATCGAATTTGACCTCACAGCCGAGGAATTCATCACCTGGGATCGCGGCTTTGACGCCACCACCGGCCAACAAACCTGGGGATCCCGCGCCGGCCCCTACCGCTACCAAAAAGGGATCCCACCGGCTCCTCTTCAGGTCTGAACCTTCAAAACAGGAAGGGAAACAGATCTCGAAACCCTTTGCGCAGCCTGAGCAAAAAGATCAGCCGTTCCACCTCGGGGGAGACGGATCCGGTTTCGGGCCGAGCTGCCAAGGCTTCCTGGAGTTCCAGAGCCTCGGCGGCGGCGAGGGGCTGATTATCGACCGGAGAGCGAGCCCGCAAGTCGGGCTGGGCCCGCAACACCTCTTCCGGGATCTCATCGGCAGGGGGCAGTGCCCAAGCTTCCGGCCAAAGCAGCAGCAGACCCGCGCAGCAGCCCAGTCCTGCACTCCAGAGCCGTTGGCCCATCCGACCGGTTCTCCTAGCGTTGTCCACTGAACTCCACCCCTTGAAGGGATCCCTCCCAACCTTTCCCAACCCCTCGACCTGTTGCTGGGGAAAAGGGGGGGATCCCTTTAGCTGGCCATGGCTTCCGAGCGCTCCTGGATCACCCGGTCTACTATGCCGTATGCCTGAGCTTCTGTGGCCGAGAGGTAAAAGTCTCGCTCCACATCCCGCTCGATTTTCTCCAGCGGCTGGCCGGTGGTTTGCGCCAAGATCTCGTTCATGCGTCGTTTGACTCGCAGAGTTTCGCGGGCGCGAATTTCAATGTCGCTGGCTTGGCCTTGGATCGTGCCCAGCGAAGGCTGGTGCAGCATGATGCGGGAGTGGGGCAGGGCAAACCGCTTGCCCTTGGTGCCAGCAGCCAACAAAAAGGCTCCCATTGAAGCTGCTTGGCCCACGCAAACCGTAACGATATCTGGCTTGATGTGGTTCATGGTGTCGTAGATGGCCATGCCCGCCGTCACAGAGCCACCGGGAGAATTGATGTACATCACAATGTCCTTTTGCGGATCCTGCGAGTTGAGGTAAAGCATCACCCCCACGATGGTATTGGCCAAGCTATCGTCAATGGGCTCGCCGATAAACAAAATCCGCTCTTGGTACAGGCGATCGTCAAGGCTAATCCACTGGCTATAGGGCTCGCCGGGCAAACGGTAGGGAACCCGAGGCACTCCAATCGGCATAAGTTTCTCCTGGCAAAGTATGAAACACAGAACGACGCGCTTGTAAGATATCTTCCGCGCTCAAATCCAGCTGGGGCAAAACCGAGGAAACAATGCGTCCAGATCCAGTTTTGACCTCGCCTTCGTATTCTCCGCCAACCCAGCGCACCGCGGAAACGGACTGCTTGGCTGGATCCACTGGGATCCCACGGGCAGCGTAATCTTTGCGCTTGTCTTGATAATCGTGTTTTTCATTGTCTACTCCGGGGGAAACGACTTCCACCACCAACAGCGGCAGGGGCATGTGCAGGCAAGGATTCCGCAACCGTTTCCCAGCAAGCTCACATAGCGGGATGCAAAGCCATCACCTCTGGATTGCGCAACCGAGCCTTGGCTGCGGGCACTTCGACCTCAACTTGGCCCAAGCTCAGGCGTTGGATGGGCAAAAACTTGGGCAATTCCGCAACCAGAAACAGCTCAATGAGGGTGTTCATACGCTCCTCGGCTTCCCGAATGGACCCGTCTTCAGGTTCAACCCGTCCTTCATAAAGCCCGTCCGTGAGGCGTAGGTACTCCCCCACCGTCAAAGGCTGTACGGGAACTTGAACCATCGACGGATCCCTCTGCTTCAGTTTTTGGCTGTTGCCAACTTCGGCACGCCTTTGGAACTGGTCAGCACCTGATCGATGAGGCCGTAGGCTTTGGCTTCCTCTGGTGTCATGAAAAATAGCCGCTCCGTGTCCTTCTTGATGCGCTCCATAGGCTGGCCCGTGCTGCGGGACAGTTGCTCCAGCATCATGTTGCGCAAAGTCAGAATCTCGCGGGTGCGAATTTCGATGTCGCTGGCCTGTCCACGGGTGCCCCCATAGGGCTGGTGGAGCACGATCGTGGCATTGGGCAGACTGGCCCGAAATCCTTTGGCTCCTGCTGCCAATAACATGGCCGCCATCCCAATGGCATTGCCGATGCAGATAGTATGCACAGGCGGCTTGATGTAGTTCATGGTGTCCAGAATGGCAAAGGCCGCTGTGTCGTAGTTATAGGTGCCCGTCGAGTTGATGTACATCTTGATCGGCTTTTCCCGATCCTCGTACTGCAAATACAGCAGTTGCTCGATGATCAGCTTGGTGACGTTGGCATTCGACTCTTCCGCAAGGGGCAAGCCCAGGTAGACAATGCGCTCCTGCAACAGCAGCGAAGCCAAATCCGGAGGCGGGGTACGAACCGGAGCGCCGCCATAGTAGTAGTAGGTCGATTGCACCATGCCAGAGATCTCCTACGCCTGGGTCTGTTCAACTGAAAAACACCAGAAAAACAACACTTGAGGACCACAAGGGATCCGCAGCATCCCAACGGATCCCTTGCAGTCTGAGGACCTCTCAAAGCCAGCTTTACTCCGCCCCTTGAGGCAAGAGAACCCGCTCCGGCTCCGTGACCAGCACCTTGGGCTTGCGCTCCTCATCCACATCGATGAGCACCTCCGATCCCTCCCGGACATGCCCAGTCAGGATCTCTTCCGCCAGGATGTCTTCCAGCAGGCGTTGGATGGCGCGGCGCAGCGGGCGTGCCCCGTAGCTGGGGTTATACCCCTCCTCCACCACCAAGTCTTTGAAGCGGTCGCTGACCGTAAGGCGGATTTTCTTCTCCGTCATGCGGTCAAACACTTCCTTGAGCAGGATGTCGGCAATCTGCTTCACCTCATCCTTGGTCAGTTGCCGGAAGACGATGATCTCGTCCACGCGGTTGAGGAACTCCGGACGGAAGTACTGCTTCAGCTCCTCATTCACCAGGTTGCGGATGCGGTTGTAGTTGGCATCCTCGTCGTTGGTGTTGAACTCGAAGCCGAGGCTGCCGCCGCCCTTCTCGATGACCTTCGAGCCGATGTTAGAGGTCATCACGATCAGGGTGTTCTTGAAGTCCACCGTGCGGCCTTTGGCATCGGTCAGGCGGCCATCCTCCAGGATTTGCAGCAATAGGTTAAACACATCCGGGTGCGCCTTCTCGATCTCATCGAAAAGCACCACCGTGTAGGGGCGACGCCGCACCGCTTCTGTAAGCTGACCCCCCTCGTTGTAGCCCACATAGCCCGGCGGGGATCCGATCAGCTTGCTGACCGTGTGCCGCTCCATGTATTCCGACATGTCGAGGCGGATCATGGCCGACTCGGAGCCGAAGAAGTAGGCTGCCAAAGCCTTGGTCAGCTCGGTTTTGCCCACCCCTGTTGGGCCGGAGAAGATGAAGCTGGCGATGGGGCGGTTGGGATTTTTCAGCCCCACCCGAGCGCGGCGGATGGCCCGGGAGATGGCCCGCACCGCTTCGTCTTGGCCGATGATGCGCTGGTGCAGGGTTTCTTCCATGTTCAGCAACTTCACCGACTCGCTTTCCGTCAGCTTGGCCACCGGCACCCCCGTCCAGGCGCTGACCACTTGGGCCACGTCCTCTTCGGTTACCTCAGGCATTTCGCTGCGGCTGCTCTCCTCGGCTTTTTTGGCAGCGGCAATGGCGCGGATCTGCTGCTTGATCTCCATCTCCCGATCCCGCAGCTCACCAGCCTTGTCGAAGTTCTGGGCCCGCACCGCAGCGTCTTTCTCCTTGAGCACTCGCCGCAACTCTTGATCCAGCTCCCGGGCCGCCGGGGGCAGTTGAGAGTTGATCAGGCGCACCCGCGAAGCAGCCTCGTCGATCAAATCGATGGCCTTATCTGGCAAGAACCGGTCGGAGATGTACTGGTCGGCCAGCTTGGCTGCCGCATCCAAGGCGGCATCGGAGATCTTCAGCTTGTGGTGCTGCTCGTAGCGCTCCCGCAAGCCAAACAGGATCTCGATGGTCTCGGAGACCGTCGGCTCGCCCACCATAATGGGCTGGAAGCGGCGCTCCAGAGCAGCATCCCGCTCGATGTGCTTGCGGTACTCATCCAGGGTGGTGGCGCCGATGCACTGCAGCTCGCCGCGGGCCAAAGCAGGCTTGAGGATGTTGGCGGCATCAATCGCCCCTTCCGCAGCCCCGGCCCCGATCAGGGTATGCACCTCGTCGATGACCAGGATGATGTTGCCGGCATTGCGGATCTCATCCATGATTTTCTTGAGGCGCTCTTCAAACTCGCCGCGGTACTTGGTGCCGGCCACCAGCAAACCAATATCCAGGCTGATCACCCGCTTGTCGGCCAAAATATCCGGCACATCCCCCTGCACAATGCGCTGGGCCAAGCCTTCGGCAATGGCAGTTTTGCCCACCCCCGGCTCGCCAATGAGGACGGGGTTGTTCTTGGTGCGGCGGCCCAAGATCTGGATCACCCGCTCGATCTCCCGCGTCCGACCGACCACCGGATCCAGCTTGCCCTCCTGGGCCAGTTGAGTTAGGTTGGAGCCGAATTCGTCCAGGGTGGGCGTTTTGGTGCGACTGGAGGATCCCCCCCCTGCCGTCACTTCGGCAGTCTCGCCCAACATGCGGATCACCTGGGTGCGCACCTTGGACAGATCCACCCCCAGGTTTTCCAAGACGCGGGCCGCTACTCCCTCCCCTTCTCGGATCAGGCCCAGGAGCAGGTGCTCAGTGCCAATGTAGTTGTGGCCGAGCTGGCGGGCCTCTTCTAGGGAGAGTTCCAGCACTCGCTTGGCGCGGGGAGTGAAAGGGATCTCGACGGCCACAAAACCGGATCCCCGACCGATAATTTTCTCGACTTCAATGCGGGCGTCCTTCAAGTTCACTCCCATGGACTTGAGAACTTTGGCGGCGACCCCAGTGCCCTCGCCGATTAACCCCAACAAAATTTGCTCGGTGCCAACGAAATTGTGACCTAACCGTCTGGCTTCTTCTTGGGCCAGCATGATCACCTTGATGGCTTTTTCTGTAAAGCGTTCAAACATGATCCTCGGGCTCCCTACGCCTGCATCAAGGCGGACTTGATAGGGGTAATCCTAGCACAAGTTCTGGCGAAACCAAGGGACGGTAAATACCCCAGACGGAAGCTGTCTGGGGCCAAAACGCGCCTGGAGAGATTTGAACTCCCGACACCGTGGTCCGTAGCCACGTGCTCTAGTCCACTGAGCTACAGGCGCAAAAGGGGCGGGCCAACCACGGTTGACTGTCTGTCCATACTATCTGTCCATAGTTACTCAGATACTATCCAGTACTATCCAGAGACAGAGATGGACATCTATCAATGTGGCTTAGGCATTCTAGCACAAGAGCGTTTTTTGGAAAGTCCAACGGGGGTGTAGATATCCGCCAGCGTTAACATTGCCCTTGCCAAGGTTGCCGGACTTCTCCCCCCACTTCCAGGCCGGCTTGGGGGCTGGTGGCCTTGATCACCGGCGTCCAGACTTGGCCGTTGCGCTGCCAAAGCTGCAGGTGCAGATGTCCTGCCAGGGTATCCCGACAGTTGCGCTGCATCCCTTCTGGGCCAGGAGTGAATACAGTTTGGCCAGGCCGTCCCGTGTGCCCTTCCAGCCGAATACACCAGAGGGCGCTCTCTCCCCGGATTCGCCAAGATCCCCAGGGATCCACTTGCCAGGTCAGCCGAGCGGATCCGGGTCGCCATTCCAAAAAGGGCTGGGATCCCCATCCATGCAGGCTGATCAGGGCCACTTCTTCGGGGCGGGTGAGCACCTGCCGCTCAGCTCCGGCACAGGTGAGGCTAAGGCCGGGATGCTGGGGAAAGGCGTTGCACTGGATCCAAAACCAGCGGCGAGGAAAGCTTTGGCCCCAATTTTTTTCGGCGTAGGCGGGAGCCTGCTGAAATGCATAGCGCCTGCCTCTCCACTCCACCCAGCCGGTGGCCAAGCCATGGCTCATGAGGATCTGCCAGCCCGGCTCAAAGATGGGCAGATAAGACCAGGCTCCCATGGTGGCTCGGGGTGGGATCCCATAGGCAAAACGAGGTTGAATGCGGTAGAGCCAGCGAATAGGCTCAGAGCCCAAGGGATCCGGCAAAATCCCCTGATTGAGGTGGGCGGTGTATTGGTAGCCACTGGCGGTGCGCTGGAAGAAGGTGAAGGGATCCTGAAGGCCGCGACAGCCGGGGCCTGGGATCCCTGAGTGCCCCAAGGCCAGATGGGTTGAGCTGGCCCAAAAGCGGCGGGGATTGGGGAAGGTGCGCCAATGCAACTCCTCCTCCGGCCCCAACACCTGAGCCATGCCCCCACGCTTGGGATTGATGGCGTACATGAAGGCAAAGCTAATGGGCGGATCCCCGGGCAACGTTACCCGGCTATACCAACCCTCAAAAAACCGCTCTGTGCAGCCATCCCAGTGGTAGCCGGCATGGGGCAGGGATCCCCAATCTGTTGAGTTGTTTTGCCCAGAGCAAGCCGCCGTTGGAGGAAACGCCATTGAGACCTAAGCCATCGCAACAATGATAAACGGAAGTCTATGCTTACCAAAATAATAATTGTATTGTTTCTATATTTATTTGCCCTTAGGATATCAACCAAGCTGAGATTTAAGGATTTCTTGAGATTTCACGAAGGAAATCCATGGGTCAGGCGACTTGAACTGGAAAGCTTCCATCTTGCCTTCACATATCCTTTCGATGAGGTGAGCATGACGTCACGTCGTAACTTTTTGCTGTCTGCGGGTGCGGCCACCGTGGGTGGACTCGTGAGTGGCAGCTTAGCACGGGCCAGCACAGGCTACTGGGTTGCCCAGGCCAGCGGCCCAGAAACCCCCAATCTCAGGTTAGGCTTTATACCGATTGTGGAGTCTGCCCCCCTGATCATCGCCAAGGAAAAGGGCTTTTTCGACAAGCATGGCATGACCGGTGTAGAGGTGTTGAAGCAGGCCAGTTGGCCGGCAGCCCGTGACAATGTGGTCATCGGCTCAGCGGGTGGGGGAATCGACGGTGGCCAGTGGCAGATGCCGATGCCTCACATGATCCACATTGGCGCCATCACCAACAATCAGCCGGTGCGCATGGCAGTTCTGTGTCAGTTGATCACCCAAGGCAACGGGATTGCCATTGCCGGAATGCATGCTGGCAAGGGTTTGGGGCTGGATATCTCGGGAGCCGCGGATTACATCAAAAATTTCAGCGCCAGCAACGGACGCAAATTCAAGGCCGCTCATACCTTCCCCAACGTCAATCAAGATTTTTGGATCCGTTACTGGTTTGCTGCTGGGGGGGTAGATCCGGATCAAGACATCGACCTGTTGGCGGTTCCCTCTGCCGAAACGGTGCAGGGAATGCGCAATGGCACCATGGATGCTTTTAGCACCGGGGATCCCTGGCCCTACCGAATTGTGGCAGATGGGATCGGGTTTATGGCGGCCCTTACCCAACAGATTTGGCCCTTTCACCCCGAAGAATACTTGGCCATTCGCGCCGATTGGGTAGAGCAAAACCCCAGGGCCACACAAGCCACTTTGATGGCGGTGATGGAAGCGCAGCAATGGTGCGACGATCCGGCCAACCGAGAAGAACTGACACGTATTCTCTCAGGGCGTGCCTACCTGAATGTGCCGGTTGAAGTTCTCACCCCTCCCTTTCAAGGCAACTACGAATTGGGAGACGGCAAGCCAGCTGTTCAAGATTTCAATGCCGGGCCCTTGTACTGGGAAGATGGCCGGGGCAGCGTCTCTTACCCCTATAAGAGCCATGACCTTTGGTTCCTGACGGAATCCTTGCGTTGGGGCTTCCACGCTCGCTTCCTTCCCGATCTGGATACTGCCCGTCGTCTGGTGGATGAAGTGAACCGTGAAGATCTCTGGCGTGAGGCCGCCCAGGCACTGGGGGTGAAGAACATCCCCAACAACACCTCGCGGGGAACAGAGCGTTTCTTTGACGGTGTGGTGTTTGACCCACAGGATCCGCAGGCTTACCTGAACAGCCTGAAAATCAAAAGGGTCTAGCTGAATAGCTTGATTGGGCCAAGTTCCTCACCTTCTTTCGCAGGAAGTCCATGGCTTACCGTTTCCTTGTTCGAATCTCTCGCGCGACAGGGATCCTGCCTACCTGTGGGATCCCACGAGGTCGAAAAAAGCGGTGCCGAGCTTTCTGCCCAAACGATGGAAAGTTGATGGATGCTATGAGCCTCGCACTTTTTGAATAACTTTAAATGCCATGTTGAGGATCGGCTATGTTGGCTCTACTTCACGTTCCGCGCGAACTCTTCAGGGATCCTCCTTTTGAGAGGCCGGCCCGGCCTCGCTGGGACAAGCTCATCCTTTCAATAGCCGTAGGAATCCTGAGTTTTCTGATTGTCGTGAGAGTTTTGTTGAGTTTGCAATCCCTGTGTTTGCCCATCCAAAGAAAAGGCAAGGCCAATCCCAGTTCATGCTCTGTTTCCAACACGTTGTAGAACCCTGCGGCTGGAATGTTCTGAGAGCGCGACAACAGAGAACCTTGTAAAACCCTATCCTCTCCAGGAGCTATGACGACAACACTTTCTTCTCCGGCAAAATCTGCAACGGCGAAGTTCGATTTGGCGAAGTACCGAGATCAGATTCTCCCCCCTGTGGTGGGTATTGTTGGATTCCTGCTCATCTGGCAGCTCTTGGCCAGTGCCAACCTTATTCGGCTGCCGGGGCCTTGGGATGTGTGGATGGACGAGCGCAGCCGATATCTGATCCTGCATCCTTTGTATCGCAACAGCGACCTCGACCAAGGGCTGCTGCGCCAAACCTTGGCCAGCCTACAAAGGGTGGCCATCGGCTATTGCAGTGCCGCTTTGGTGGGCATCACGTTGGGCATTTTGGTGGGAAGCAGTGTGTGGATCAACCGAGCTTTGGATCCCATTTTCCAATTTTTGCGCATGGTAGCTCCCTTGGCTTGGGTGCCCATATCTTTGGCTGCTTTGCAACGCAATGAGCCGGCTGCCCTGTTCGTTATTTTTATTACCTCAATTTGGCCCATTCTCATCAACACGGCTGTGGGGGTGAGACAGATCCCGGAAGACTACATCAACGTCTCCAAAGTGCTCAAGCTCTCCAAAGTGGACTTCTTTTTTAAGGTGTTGCTGCCCTCAGCCCTGCCCTACATGTTCACAGGTCTGCGCATCGGCATCGGCCTGTCTTGGCTGGCCATTATTGCCGCAGAGATTGTGATGTCGGGTGTGCCGGGGATCGGCTTTTTCATCTGGGATGCCTACCAGCAGAACTACGTTACGGAGATCATCGTTGCCGTCATCTACATCGGAGCGGTGGGATTGCTTTTGGATCGCCTGATGTCTGTTTTGCAAAACAAGATAGCCAACCAATGATGTGTTGGATGTGTTGTCAGTATGTGGTTGGTTTGAGGCTAGACGGGTGATAGGTTGGGAGGTTTTCTGTGTCTGTATTGGTCAGTGTGGAGCAGGTGGAAAAATCTTTTGCTCTGCCCGGAGGGCAGGAATACCTTGCTCTGAAAGGGATCGATCTGCAAATCCATCGAGGGGAGTTTGTCTCCTTAATCGGCCACTCCGGCTGTGGCAAATCCACCCTGTTAAACATGGTGGCGGGTCTGTCTTTGCCGACAGGGGGGATCGTAGCTTTGGATGGACATACCATTACGGCTCCCGGCCCCGATCGCATGGTGGTGTTTCAGCATTACTCGCTTTTGCCTTGGCTAACGGTTCGGCAAAACATTGCGCTGGCGGTGAATGCCGTTCTTAAAAACCATTCTCCGGCGGAGCGTCAGCAGATTGTGGAAGAGCACATCGATCTGGTGGGTTTGCGCCATGCCGCAGATAAGCCCCCAGCCCAATTGTCCGGGGGTATGAAGCAGCGGGTGGCCATTGCCCGTGCCCTGGCTTTGCGGCCCAAAGTGTTGTTGTTGGATGAGCCATTTGGCGCTTTGGATGCGCTCACGCGCGGGAACTTACAAGAGCAGTTGATGCGCATCTGCGAAGAACATCAGATGACCACCCTCATGGTCACCCACGATGTGGACGAAGCGGTTCTTCTGTCAGATCGTGTGGTTATGCTCACCAACGGGCCGGGATCCCGAATTGGGAACATTTTAACCATTGACATTCCTCGGCCCCGCCGTCGGCTGGAGGTGGTCAACCATCCCAGCTACTACAGCTACCGCAGCGAGATCATCTACTTTTTGAACCAACAAAAACGCATCAAGCAATGGCGTGCTCGCCGCAGCACTGTGGTGGCCAGGCATGGCTTGGAAAAGATCAACTTGGAGATCGGCTTTGTGCCCCTCACTGCCTGCGCTCCGTTGGCTGTAGCTAAAGAAAAAGGGTTCTTTGCCAAACACGGCTTGGAAGAAGTGAATTTGGTGCGGGAAACCAGTTGGCGAGGGATCCAAGACGGCATTCAGGGAGGTTATCTGGATGCGGCCCAAATGCCCGCCGGTATGCCGGTGTGGATGTCTTTGGGCGGAGGGGATAACCCGCCTCAGCCGGTGGTTACGGCCCTCACCTTGACCCGCAACGGCAATGCCATCACCTTGCATAAGCGGTTCTATGAGCAAGGGATCCACACCCTCAGCCAGTTGAAGGCTTACATTCTGGATAGTCCCAGCCGTCGGCTTACCTTTGGGGTGGTGCATCCCAGCTCTATGCACAATTTGCTGTTGCGCTACTGGCTGGCAGCCGGTGGGATCCACCCGGATCATGACGTGGTGCTGAAAACGCTGCCCCCGGCTCAGATGGTGGCCAACCTAACAGCCGGCAACATCGATGGGTACTGTGTGGGAGAGCCCTGGAATTTGCGGGCAGCCTTAGAGGGCAGTGGCTTTACGGTGGCTACAGATCTGGAGATTTGGCTGGGCCATCCCGGCAAAGTGTTGGGGGTGCGAGAAGATTGGGCCAGAGCCTACCCCAACACCCACATTGCCTTGGTCAAAGCGCTGTTGGAAGCCTGCCGCTACTGTGAAGACCCGGCCCATCACGACGAGATTCGCGAGCTGCTCAGCCGCCGCGCCTACCTGAGCACCGACCCATCCTACATTCATCTGGGGGATCCCCAGCGTCTGATCTGTGACTTGGACAGGCCGATGCGGGAATATGCCCACCACCGCTTCTTTCTGGGAGCCGGCAACCGTCCCAGCCGCACCGAGCATCTGTGGATGATGACCCAAATGGCCCGCTGGGGGGATCTGCCCTTCCCTCGCAACTGGGTGGAGATTGTAGAGCGGGTGTGTCAGGTGGGGGTATTCAGTACGGCAGCCCGCGAGCTGGGGCTGGATGTGTCTTACCAGCGGCAGCCCATTCAGTTGTTCGATGGGATCCCCTTTAATGGTGAGGATCCCCTGGCCTACCTCAACAGTTTGGCGATTAAGCACGATATTTATGTAGCCGAGGTTGCTTTGGATCGTCGTCCTGTGTTGCTCTAGATACCCACTTGGGCACCCTTGCAAAAGCACATTCCCCGTTGTGAGAAAATCATGAGTTGGAGCACCCTACGATGACTGCCCTCTTGACAACCTCTACCCCAGCGAACGTAGCCGCAGAACCCTACCTAAGCCTTGAGAATGTCAGCAAGACCTACTCAACTCCCAAGGGGGATTATCCCGTCTTGCGAGATATCAACCTCAGTGTGAACGAGGGAGAGTTTGTCTGCTTGGTTGGGCATTCCGGCTGTGGCAAAACCACCCTGCTGAATATGGTTTCCGGATTTGCCCAGCCCACCAGTGGCTCGGTGAAGCTGAAAGGGCAGCCGATTACAGCTCCTGGCCCGGAGCGCATGGTAGTGTTTCAAGGGTATGCCCTGTTGCCTTGGCTCACGGTTTATGAAAATGTTTATTTGGCCGTTCGGTCGGTATTTCCCCAAAAGAGCCAGTCGGAAAAGCATCGAATTGTGGAAGAACATTTGGATTTGGTGGGGCTGGGGGAAGCCGCTCAGAAATATCCCTCGCAAATTTCGGGAGGGATGAAACAGCGGGTAGCCATTGCTCGTGCGTTGGCCATCCGTCCAGAAGTGCTGATTTTGGATGAACCCTTCGGGGCCTTGGATGCCATTACCAAAGAGGAGCTTCAAGAGGAGCTGTTGCGCATTTGGGATGAACATCGCTGCACGGTTTTGATGATTACCCACGACATTGATGAGGCGCTGTTTTTGGCCGACCGCCTGGTGCTGATGACCAATGGCCCTGCAGCCACCATCGGGCAGATCGTGACCATCCCCTTCCCGCGCCCCCGGGATCGCGAGCGGATTCTTGAAGATCCGCAGTACTACCGCCTGCGCAACTCGGTTCTCAGCTATCTCTACGGCCATGAAGCCAACCCAGAGGCGGCTTACCGGTAAATCCAACCTGGAGCAGTTGACGGAGCGAGAGGGCGACAAGGCAACCCAAAACCCAAAAACCACACACCTTGGCCATCAGGTGCAGCCCCTGGTCAGGCGATCCGCAAACCTCTCTTGGAACTCGCACACAACGCCGTGCAACCGCTCGTCCAAAACGGCCAGCGTCTGGGATGCGATCTCGTCCGGCACGCCGCCGAAAAACGCCTCCGCAATGCCCCCGGCAATGCAGGCCATGGTGTCTGCGTCTCCACCAAGGGAGATGGCGTTGCGCACCGCGTCTTCAAAACCGTCTGCCTCTAGGAACGCGATGATCGACTGGGGCACCGAGCCCTGACAGGAGACATCGAAGCAGTAGTGCTCCCGGATATCGTCCAGCCGCTCGGATAGGCAGTATCCGAACTCTTGCTCGATGTACGTCTTGATGTCGGCCTTGGTGTACCCTGACCGGGCGAGAAACACGGCGGCTGCCGTAGCCTGAGCGCCGCGGATGCCCTCCGGGTGGTTGTGGGTTACCTCGGCACTGGCCCGCGCCTGGGCCAGCACTTCTTCCAGCGTGTTGCAGGCGATGCCAATGGGGCTAACCCGCATGGCGGCTCCGTTGCCCCAACTGTAGTACGGCTCACGGCAGCGATGCTCGGCCCAGTGGATGAAGCTGCTCCCGTACCCAGCCTCTGGGTAGGCGTGGAAGTACTCATGGTACCAATCGACGTAGCTACCGCCCCGCAGCAGCCGCTCGGCCACAGCGACCGTCAGAACCGTGTCATCGGTAAATTGGCTGGCCTCGACGAACAGCGGAAAGTTCTTCGTTTTGGTGCCCGAGTGCTCATGGACAGAGCCGATAACATCCCCGGCAATGGCTCCCAGCATCAGTACCCTCTCCTTTTTCTTTTCCCAGTTCTCAATCTCCCGGTTCTCAATCTCGCCGTTTCCGAAAAGGCTCGCCCGTCCATCCAATTCTGAATCCGCACCCCTAGGCAATCAAGCGGCGCACCGCCCGAAGCAGCTCCGCGGGGGGAGGAGAGTTGGGATCCCAGCGAATTTCCAACTCAGGTGAGTCTTTGAGCACTTGAGGAGGGCCGGACGAGGTGTGCAGGATGGCCACACAGCGCAAATTGCCCCGGTCTCGACAAAACTCGTGCCAGAGAGGGATAGCCTCGGGATCCCGGCTGACCACCAGGTAGTGGGAGCAGGCTTCCAGGATCGGCTGCTTTTGCGGATCCACCTTGCCGCCCACATCCACAATCACCAAACTCTTTTGCCGGCGCAAAGCCAGAATGGCCTGGGCATGGAAGCTGAAAAATTCGGGGGTAAAAGAGCCCCGGTACTGGTGCTTGAGGATCTTCGCCTCTTCTGGTGGCAAGTCTAAAGTCCAATTGCCTTCCCCATCCCAATGGGCCCGTTGCAGATAAATATCGGGATGCTCCGGCAGCAGAGCTTCGAAGAGGGCGCGGGCAAGACGGCTTTTGCCACTGTCGGGGGGGCCCACCACCATCACCGCCGCTGCCAATTCTGAACCCGGCCTTCCCTGCACCCAGGGGATGACCTGGCCCACCCGCACTTCGGGGGTATGGCTGGAGACCACCACCGCGCCCAAGCGTGGGTCATAACAGGCCACCCAACGGGTGAAGTGGCACTCATGCACCAGCCAGCCATACAGCCAAATGGGGGCCCGCCCCGTCAGAACCACCCCCAGCTGGGCATTGATCCCGGCAGGCAGCTGAAGCTGAGCCAAATCCTCTGGAAAAACCAGGCGATCCGGTCGGGTCAGCTCAATTTCGATGACCTGAAAAGACAGTTCCGAAGAATGGGATCTTCGAGGGTCCAAGGACTCCGTCCCGCTGGCGCGAAAGGACTCCGTCCCGCTGGCGCGAGCGGCCAGACAGCCGGAAAGCAAATGCAGTGCCACAGCAGCCATGGGCAGATTTGACGAGACAGGTTGACTTCAGTATGGAAGAGATTGGAAGTGGAAGGTTCCAACTCATGTCAGAGTGGTCAGGCTCTCACTTGCGCCTTGCTCCAAGAAAACCCCTGGCCTGGAGTGCCATCAACTGGTTGACCTAAGAACCGAGGGAACTGTCGGATGAGCGGATTTGAGCTGCCTTTGACGGTGGAAGTGTTGCGTTGGTTAGCGGGCGGTCAGTTGGCCGAGCGCCTGGAGCGGGCCGTGCGCCTGTGGCTACTGCTCCACTGCCTCTATGGCGAAAACCGCTGGCCAGACCTGCCGGAAACCTTTGGCTACACCCACATCCGGGATCGCTTGCTCTCACCACGGCACCCCAAGCAGGATCTGGCACAAGGGATCCCTTCACCCTGTCCTGATGTTGACTGCATTTGCTGGAAACCCTTGAGGTTTTGGCTGAAGGATCCCAACCTATTGGCCGCCTTAAAAGCAGAAGTTCCGGATCTGGAAGCGCTGCTATCTGCTCAACCCTTTCACAAGACCCATCGCACACTGCGCAAAGAGCTGGATTACCTGGCTGCCCGGGGTTGGCTGCAACAAATTCAGGCCAACTCTAGGCGGAGAGACAATTTTCGCTGCCGTGCGCCGGGGGATCGTCCCCAACTGCCCGTATCTTCATCGGCTTTGACCTTATCGGGCCATCAACTGGAACAGATCTATCACATCCTCAGCGATGTGGCCTTTGTACATCCAGATGTCCAGGTTTTGCTGGATGAAATCTGGGAAAATCAAAGGACTCCGTCCCGCTGGCGCGATCAGCACTCGCAGCGGCGGCTTTTTGTCTGGTTTGAGTACATCCTCTCGGACGAACAGCAAGAACGGGTGGATGAATATCAAAGCCAGCTAGAAGCCCTTTGGGCCAACCCAGAAGCAGGGGTGATCGGTTTTGACTACGCCACCCGCCAACATGGGATCCGACACGTTCTCACTTACCCAGTCTGTTTGTTCTATGCTCGCCGCGCCAAGTATTTGGCAGCCTTTGGCCAGCTTCCCACCCCCGAAGGATCCCTGGGCTGGCACAATTTTCGGCTGGATCGGATCCAGTCTGAGCGCTTGGCGGTGATCCCCTGGGGCGATCCTTCTATCCCGGCAGAGCTGGCAATCCGCAAACGGCAAAAGAAGCTGCCCAGCCCGGAAGAAGTCCAAGCAGCATGGGAAGAAGCCTGGGGATCCGATTTTTACCTGCCCAAGGCATTGTTGATCCTTCGATTTTCCCCGGAGTTTGCCCGTCGCTATGTGGAAAGCACAGTGCGACATCCCACCTTCCAGCCCATTGCCTACGAGCGGATCCCGGCTTTGGTGCAGCAGGCAGTGGCGGATGTGCGGGAACGCCAACAGATTTTGAACATTCTCCGGCAAAGGCCGGCCAGCGACCGCTATTTTCGGGCCTGGGTACGGGTGGGAGATACCAATTTCACCATGCGCCTGCGGGATTGGCGGCCCAACGGCGAGGTGATCGCTCCCCCGGCCTACCGGGAACAGATGGCTCGGGAAGCCCAGGCAGAGCTGCAGTTTTATCGCCCCGACCTGAAGCTTTCTTGACCTTCCTGCCCATGACCACCCTCTACCTAACCGAGCCGGGGACTGTGGTTCACTGCCAAAACCAAGCCCTGCTCATTCGACAGCGTGGCCAAGAGCAGCTTTGCCGCCTTGCGGAGGTGGAGCTGGTGGTGGTGTTGCCCGGGATCCAATTGACCAGCGCAGCTTTGGCCCAACTGCTGGATCGAGGCATCGAAACCATTTTTTTGCGTGCGGATGGCGGTTTTCGCGGTCGCCTGCAGGGATCCTTCTCCACCAACTCTGAGATCCGTCTGGCCCAGTATCAGCGGGCCTACTCCCCCTGGGGGCTGAGGTGGGCCAAGGTGATTGTGCGCGGCAAGATTCGCAACCAACGGGCAATTCTACAACTGCACAACCGGGCTACCCGCGGCCAAATTGCCCCCTTACAGGAGGGTATTGATGTTATCGCCGCCTACCTGCAACAGTTGGATCGCTGATACATTTACGCTGAACACTGCTGAACATCACTGTTCAACTATGCAGCGATAGCATTCTGTTTGTTTCCAAAC
>NZ_JANSIG010000070.1:0-16840 GCF_047461975.1 Synechococcus sp. R55.3
CCAGAGAACTTTAGGATCCCAGCTTGACCGATTCCGTTTCTTCCCTTCTGCGAGAGGTTTTTTCCAACGCTGAGACTCGCCTAAAGCAGTTGGAGCATCACCCCAACCGGACAGCCTGGCTGCGTATTTTGCAGTCGCTGCAGCGCATGGGATCCCTAGAGCTGAGCCGTTTGGATGCCAAGATCTTGGCGGCCACTCTTGAGGATCTGGAGCAGGGGTTTGCCGCCTTCCAAAACTATGCCCACCAACGCAAGATCACCGTTTTCGGGTCGGCACGGCTAGGGCCAGAAAGTCCCGAATATCGCCAGGCCCAGTTGTTCGCCTACTGCATCAGTCAACGGGGGTTCATGGTGATGACGGGGGGCGGCAGCGGCATCATGGAAGCCGGCAATCGAGGGGCAGGGCTGGAGAACTCTTTTGGGCTCAACATCCAGCTTCCCTTCGAGCAAATGGCCAATCCCGTCATTGCTGCCAGCGATCGGATCATCAACTTCAAGTATTTCTTTTCGCGCAAGCTCTTTTTTGTTAAAGAAACCGACGCGCTGGTGCTTTTTCCCGGCGGTTTCGGCACTCAGGATGAAGCCTTTGAATGCCTAACCCTGATGCAAACCGGCAAAACCAAGCTCATGCCCTTGGTGCTGGTGGACAGAACAGGTGGCTGCTACTGGAAAGAATGGGACGAATACGTGCGGGAGCACCTGCTCGGTCGCGGCCTGATCAGCCCAGAGGATCTCTTCCTCTACACCCTAACCGACGATGTGGGAGATGCCTGTCAGCAGATTGTCGATTTTTATCGCGTCTTTCACAGCAATCGCTACGTGCGGGAGCTCCTGGTTTTGCGCTTGAACACCAGACTCTCACCGGAAGCCCTAGACATCTTAAACGAAGAGTTTGCCGATATTCTCGATTCGGGCCGGATCGAGCAAACTGGGGCCTTGCCGGAGGAAGCCGAGGAAGATATTGCCCATCTGCCACGGCTGGTGATGCACTTCAACCAGCGCAACTTTGGACGGCTATGGCAAATGGTGCGCCGGATCAACAAGCTTCACCCGGAACAGCCGGATCCTCTGCAAATGCGCCCTGAACAAAAGTAGATGTATCAGCGCTCTCAGAACCATCCAAGAACCAGCAGCCAATTGTTTTGGTGGTGCTCCCAATGGGCCGGTTGTTTGTCAAAATCTGCGGCATCACCCGTCAGGATCAGGCAGAGGCCATCGCCGCGCTGGGGGTGAGTGCCCTTGGGTTCATCGCGGTGCCCAATACCCCCCGCTATTTGCCCCTCTCGGAAATGGCTCGTTGGGTGGGATCCCTGCCCGGCCCTGTGGAAAAGGTGGGGGTCTTCCTGGATCAGGATCCCCGCGCCATCGCCGCCTGGGTGGAAACGGTGGGCCTCACGGCTGTCCAGTTGCATGGCCAAGAATCCCCGCAAGATTGTCAGCAATTGGGGGAATGGCTTCCCGGGATCCGCCGCATCAAAGCCCTGCGCATTCGCCAGCCGGCGGATCTGGAAGTAGCCCATCTCTACCGAGACTGTGTGGAGATGCTGCTTTTGGATGCTTATCACCCCCAACAGGCGGGTGGAACGGGGCGAACTCTGAATTGGTCAGAACTTGCCCACCGCTCCCTGCCCTTGCCTTGGCTACTGGCCGGTGGTCTGAACCCGGACAATGTTCTGCAGGCACTCAGCCACCTTCAGCCAAGCGGCATCGACCTCTCCAGTGGTGTGGAACGCCACCCCGGCGATAAAGACATAGACAAAGTCCGACACCTGCTGCAGCAGCTTGGCTCCCAAGGGTGGGAGATTGCTCCTACTCTGCCGCCGATAACGCCAAGCGCAACGGGATGATCATTTGGCTGGGTTCCTACTGCAGCGACTGAATATCCAACCCCGGCTCGAACATCAGCTCTTTCACTTCCCCAAATCGGCCCATCACTCCAAGCTCCCGGTCGTTGAAGGTCACCAGCACGCCGCCTGCATTGCCGGTACGCAACACAATCGATTGCTCTGCTTCCCAATTCAACTCAGCCCCCGGTTGTAAGGTGGCCTCGAAGACCGTTTGCCCATCGGCGATGACCCGCAACCAGGAAGGGCGCTCCACCACGCGAATATCCAGACGCACCGGCTTGCGCCCCGCCCCCCCCAAGTGAGCTTCCAAGACCTCGGGGAAGACGCCCTGAATGCGCGTCCATTGGTCGAGGGTGGGAAACAGTTGGCGGGCCGTGGGCTGAGCTGCCGACAGAGTGGGATCCGGGGAGTTGGCAGCAGGCGGTTGCTGGCCGGATCCCTCCCGACTGACCGTTGACAGGCTCACCAGCCAACGCCCAAAGGGATTGCCTGTGCCTTCCAAAAGAGCCGACAATCCCCCCACCGTCAGCACAATCAGCACCACATAAGCAGCCCAAAGGTGGAGAGGACGCAGGGCAAAGGCAGGTTGCTGGCCGACAACAGCAAGAGGAGCTGGCGCGCGGGGGGTTTTGGCCGATAAAAGCGGAGAGGCACGCCGAGAGAGGGTTTCGCCATCCAACCCCAAATAGTCGGCATAGCGCTTGAGAAACCCTTGCACATACACCGGCTCCGGTAACCGGCTCAAGTCAGCTTCCTCCAGCGCCTGCAGATATTGGCAGCGAATGAAGGTATCGTTAGCTACTTCTGTCAACGTCAGTCCCCGTGCCTCCCGTGTTTGCCGCAACAGGGATCCCAGGGCTTCTAAAGAGTGTGCTGGCTCTTGCATCATTTGGCCACCTGCGGAAGAAAGGAGGCTATTGTGAGAGTTTGCACTCAGTTAGAGACTCTGACGAGCTAATCGCGTGAGCGGGCCGGAGGCCTTAGAGGGCGCTTCCCGAGCGAGGATGAGCTGCTGTGCCCGGTGAGAGGGGCCAGCAAAGCTTGGAGCTCATGGGGATCCAACTGGCGGAACTGGCCTGCTTTCAGGTTGCCCAAGCCCAGTGGGCCAATGGCTTCCCGATGTAAGCTGAGCACCGGATGCCCAAGACGCTCCGCCACCCGCCGAATTTGCCGGTTGCGTCCCTCAAACAACACCACCCTCAGCCAGGAGCAATTGGGATGCTCCCTTTGCCGGAAATCCGGGGCAGGACAAAACTCCACCTCCGCCGGCAGAGTGGTGTACCCCTCTAAGTCTACTCCGTCTCGCCAATGTTGCAGAGTGGCCTGACTCGGATGCCCTTGTACCTGTACCCGGTAGGTTTTGGGCAGATGATAGCGCGGATGGGTCAGCTTCAAGGTCAAGTCGCCATCATTGGTGAGCAGCAAAGCGCCACTGCTGTCCGCATCCAGCCGGCCCACCGGGTAGAGGCGGGTTTGCCGTTTCCAGAGTGGGGGGAGCAGATCCAACACCGTCTTGCGTCCCCAAGGATCTGCACAGGTTGACAAAACCCCCACCGGCTTGTGCAGGAGCAAAACATGGCGCGCCAGATCCTTGGTCAAAGGGATCACCTGACCATCCACCTCGATGCGATCCCGCTCTGGATCGGCTTTGGAGCCCAGCTCAGTGACCACCTTCCCGTTCACTCGAATGCGCCCGGCCAGGATCCAAGCTTCCACCTGGCGACGCGAGGCCAATCCCTGCTGAGCCAAGAGCTTCTGTAGCCGTTGGGGTTCTGCCATGGGGATTTGAGCAGCAAAAGCAGCAACCGAAGCTGAGGGTACTAGGCGGCGGAGCCTGAGGCGTCTGGCCCGCTTGCGCGAACGGGGTTGGAGAGTCGGTCGGACACACCAGCAGAATTGGGGGGCAACAGCAGCATTTCCGACTGAGACTCTGAGTTTTCTCCTAGAGAATAGCTGAGGCCACAGTCAAACTCTTCTGCCAGCCGGCAGACTTCCTTGAGATCTCCCACCGACCAAATGCTCCAACTGCTGCGAATTTGGTTATCCACCCACACTTCCACGCGGTTGCCTTCGATGTGAAGGATGCGCTTGGGCTGGGCTTCTGAAGGGCAGCCTGCAGGCTCGGCCAAGACCTCCGGCCCGCTTACGCGAACGGAAGATTTTTGCCTCAAGGCCCCCAGAGCTGCCATGAGCTGCGGCAGAGCCAGCAAAAGGTGCTGAGTGGCCTGTTGGGGTTGCCCTTTCAAGCAGGAAACCAGAGCTTCGGCAACACTCTGGTTGAGGGCCTGCAGAGCTTGGAGTGGAGTAGCACCCGCTAAAGAGGGATCCGGTTGCAGTGGGCTTTGAACATCCATGAAAAGGCAGAAAAGGCATGAACAGCAACTTTACAGCCCTTTCGCAGGTTGACCACAACAACGCCGCTGCCCATTGGAGCAGAGCGCTCTGGTTTGCGCAAGCGTGCCGCAGACATTGAGTCCTGTACAGATGGATGACCAGAGGAAGGGCTGTATGGCTCCCTTAAGCCTAACAAATCCAAGAACTTCAGGGCCTCCGGCCCGCTTACGCGAACGTCAAAAACTTTTCTTGGATGTTGTCCGCATTGCTGCAAAGCAAAGGCCCCTCTATCTAGTGGCCATCAAGGCAGATCCTTTGCTCTCTCGTGCAAAGCAGGCTGAGCTCCAGCGCGGATCCCTCGAAATGGTGCAACTATTCGCCGCTCGATTCGTTTTCTTCGCCCTCGGCGGTGTCCTCAACCCCAGCTTGGGATCCCTCCGGTTCCTGGGCCTCAGAGGTCTGTCTCAGTTGGTTAAGCAGAGCCAAAACGCGGGATCCCCGCTCCAAAGAGCGATCCTGCAAAAACACCACTGTTGGCACCCGTCGCAGGCTGAGGCGCTGGCCGATTTCCCGCCGCACAAAGGGTGTGGCCGCCGCTAACCCTTCCATGGCCCGGTGTTGAGCTGTCTCATCCCCATAAATGCTGACGAAGATGCGAGCATTTTGCAGGTCATTGGAAACCTCGACATCCACAATGCTGACCATCCCTGCCCCGACCCGGTCATCTTTGATCTCCGAGAGCAGGATTTGGCTGACCTCTCGTTTGATCAGTTCTGCTACCCGTGCCACTCGTCGCGCTGTCGCCATTTTTGGATACCTAGGCTAACATCATCCGCAAGCCTGCTCTGGTCGGTGTGAAGCATAGCCCCCGCCAGCTTGGCCCCAAGAACAGTAGCCAATGCTACGAGCATCTCTTCCTTCCACCTTTATCCTGAGTCCATGTCCATCTTGCCTTGAGTATGAATACCTAAAGCCATCGATGGATGGATGGAGACGTGATGATCAAGATGCCAGAGGCGCTGCGGCGCTCCATTGAGCAGTTCATGCTGAATGTGACGGAGCCGCTTGACCCGTTGCTCTCGCTGAAGCTGACTCAGCTTGTGGTGATGTTGGGGGATACAGCTTACGCGATGGGATACAGCGATGGCCAGCAAAAGCCGGATGAGCGCTGCCGCTATTGTCCCAGTCGGGTGTTCGACAGTCTAGAGCTTTGATAGGGTTCTTCAAGGTTCTTTACAACGCAGTGTAGCTTCTGGCTGCCCAGGATCCCGGCCTTGGGGGGGGTGAGTTGAAAGAGGCGGTGGAAACCAGCCAAGATGGGATCCCATTGCTTGGCAGCCTATGACTTCCCCCGTTTTGCTTTGGCATCGTCGCGATCTGCGGTTAGAGGACAACACAGCCCTGCATGAGGCAGCCCAGCGCAGCGCTCAGGTGGTGCCTGTCTTCATTTTCGACCCGCAGATGCTGAGACGGTCGGACATGGCCCCAGCTAGGGTGGCCTTTTTGCTTCAGGCTCTGCAAGAGCTCCAAGAGCGCTACGCCCAGATGGGGATCCCGCTGATCTGGCGGCTGGGGGATCCCCTGGTGGAGTTGCGATGCTTGGCCATTGACCTGGGAGCCAAGGCCGTATTTTGGAATGCCGATGTGGAGCTGTTTGCCCTGCAGCAGGACAGTCGGGTGCGGGCCGGTTTGGCCGAAGCCGGGATCCAGTCCTTCTCTTACCAAGACATGCTGCTGCATGGGCCGGGGGAAGTGCTGACCCAAGCTGGAGAGCCCTATTCGGTTTTCACTCCCTTCTGGCGCAGGTGGTCGAGCTTGCCCAAGCGGGATCCCTACCCAACCCCCGAGGGTCTGCAGCCGGTATCGGGACTAAAAGCGCAGCCTCTACCGACTTTGGCAGATTTGGGCTTTGTCTGCGACCAGCGGATCCCAGCAGCGGGGGAAGCAGCGGCTCAAGCCCTTTTGGAAGACTTTTGTCAGGGTTTGCGCATTTTGGACTACGAGCGAGCCCGCAACTTCCCGGCTGAGCCGGGCACTTCTCTGCTCAGCCCCCACTTGTGTTGGGGAACCCTCGGCATTCGCCAGGTTTGGCAGGCCACGCGAGAAGTAGAGGCCGAGGTGCGCAGCGAAGAAGCCGAAAGCAGCTTGCAAACTTGGCGGCAGGAGCTGTGCTGGCGAGAGTTTTACAAGCATGTCTTGGCCCACTGGCCCCACGTGGAAACCGGAGCCTATCGACGAGCCTTTGATGCACTGGAGTGGGACAATCGGCAGGACTGGTTTCAGGCTTGGTGTGCGGGGCAGACGGGATACCCCATTGTGGATGCGGCCATGCGCCAACTGAACGAAACCGGCTGGATGCACAACCGCTGCCGCATGATTGTAGCCAGCTTTTTAACCAAGGATCTGCTCATCGATTGGCGCTGGGGAGAACGCTACTTTATGCAAAAGCTGGTGGATGGGGATCTGGCGGCCAATAACGGCGGTTGGCAGTGGAGCGCCGGTGTGGGAACGGATCCCAAGCCCCTGCGCATTTTCAACCCGGCCACGCAAGCAGCCCGCTATGACCCGGAAGGAGAGTACATCCGCCGCTATCTGCCGGAGCTGGCAGGGCTGGATACGCCTGCTCTGCTGTGGGTGGGGGATGACCCCAAGGGATCCTGGGCTTTGCGGGAACGGCGAAGCTGTGGCTATCCGGATCCCATCGTGGATCACAAGGTGCAGCAGCAGGAGTTCAAACGGCGCTACCAGGCGGTGCAGCAGGGGTACTCCAAGTCTGTTCAACGATCAAACGATCATAGAAATCCAAGCGTTGTGTAGTCTCGTAAAAAAAGGGGATCCAATGGATCCCCCGTGGCTACCAGAGCTTAAGGCAAATGCCCGTCCAAAGCAGGTAACTGCAGCACTAGGGCTTCAGCTCGCTGGGGATGCGCTCCCCGAAGAGCACGAAGTAGAGAATCCGATAAATGTCCGTGTTCAGGATCCCGGTGGTCGGCACCAACTCTTGGGCGTTCAAGCCCGCAGCGCGAGCAATGACTCCACTGCCGACGTCATCTCCGGTAGCCCAAGCCACGGCAAAGGGATAGCGCTTGCCATTCTTGTCAGGAGCAGAAATAAACGGCTTTGTGCCCGTGCCGTCAACTCCGTCAATGGGGGCACCACTGCCTTCGGGGTCAGTAGGGGGCAGCGGCTCCTCGGCGGATTCGATATCCACCAACTGCATCCCGCCGGCGTTGCTGTCGCTGGTGGTAATCATGAAGGTCTTGGGATTCTTCTCGATAAAGTTGAGAATCACCCCGATGGCATCGTCGGCCCGCTTCATGGCCTCCAGGCAGCCAGAGGCATTGAGGTTGTTGCACATGTTATCAGTGCCCTCTTCTTCGATGACGGCGAAGAAGCCCTTAGGATTGCGGGAGATCCGCGCCAGGGCAAATTCGGTCATCTCGGCAATGGTGGGGGCGCTGGCAATGTAGTTGGGCAGGTTTTGGGCGCGCAGCTCTTCCTCTGGCTTGTCGTAGAAGGTGTCCTCCACGTTGAACACCCCCAAAACTTTGGAAACATCAGCCGGCAGCTTCAGCAGCTCGTCGCGGGTGTAGACAACGGCGTACCCTTTTTTCTTGGCCTCCTCAATCAGGTTGCGGCCATCCTTGCGCTTCCCTTGGCCAAAGCGGCCCTGGACACCTTCCGGCAGCAGCCATTCCTCGCCAGCGCCGAGGATGATGTCTACCCCTGACTCCACCACCTGCAGGGCAATCTCCTCATAGTCGCTGCGCTTGGCAGCTTTGGCAACGAAGGCAGCCGTCCCCGGCTCAATGATGGATCCCGTTTGCACCAGAGCCGTACCCAAGCCTGCCGCCACGGCATCTTCCATGATCGTGTTCAGGGTACCGTTGGCAGAAGGATACTCCTTGCCGTCCGGATCCAACCCAAAGCTCTTGGCGTGGGCACGGGTTCCCGTGGCATGGATCACCGCTCCGGCGTTGGAAGTTCCTCCAAGCTGGTCAAGAAGGTGCCCGCGATAAGGGGCAATCACGGGGAGACGATCCCAGTTCAGAAAGCCATCAGGGCCGTAGTGGAGAATGCGCGTAATGTCCCAGTGGGAAGCTGAGGTTCCATCTGGGTGAAAGAAGATTGCACCGTTGCCGGTTGGCTTAGGCGCCGCTTGAGCCACACTAGAGGAAAAAACTGACGAGGACAGCAGACACAAAGTTGCAGCCAAAGCCGCCCTCAAAGAATAGCTACGCATAGCTAACACGCCCTTGCTCGTTCGAAGCTGAACGTTAAAAAACGTAACACAGCTTCAGATGAGTTTGCAAGGGCACAGCAATGCAGCAGCGCGAAACGTGCCTGAAGCGAGTGCGCCACTGAGCGATTTCCCCGTCTGACAGTGCAGCTTACGGGGTCTATAACTAACGTTAACTATCTCTTAACTGTCTCATAACTGTCAAGGCTTCTCGCAGGGCTTTTGGGGTACCTGTTCTAAGGCGCAGCCGTCCCTCTGGTCAAGTGGCTCTTCTGGAGGTGATGGCGGGGTTTTTGGCCAGTGGCTGCCATGCTTGCCTAAGCTGTCTGAGTTGCTGCTGCCAGCGCTGCAGTTCCCCCACCTCCAACGGGATCCCACCGAAGCGCACCTCCATGTAGCGCTCCAAGAACCGGATGGCCAACTGGGCTTGTGGCAAATCGGAGTGGCGCAGGTGCTCAACCCGTTGCGCTGGCCCCAAGTGCTCCGGGATCCCCACTGCTGTCGAAGCCTCCCGCAGTTGCAGATAAAGCCTTGAGATAAGCTGGCGGCGCTGCTGCGACTTGGGTAGAGCCGCCGGGATCCAGCGCATCCCAGCAAAGGCCAGACTCGGTAGCAAGAGGCCAACCATCCAGGTGGGCCAGGGGGGCGGAGGCTGCCACAGGGATCCCAGCAAAACCCCATTGCCGGCAGTGGCCAACAGAATCCACCCCCCATCCTGCCAGCGCAAAGCCCGATAGCGGCGGCGGCGACCCCAATAGGCCATGGATCCGGTGATCAAAACCACCCCCAACACCGGCAGGCCATTCTGCTGCAACGTTTGCCCCAAGGCAACCAGGCTGCGACGGAAGCCAGCACCGACATCCTCTCGATCGGGAGAGGCGGCTACAGCGCTGGCCAGCTCCTGGATCTGCCGCCAGATCTGCCGCTGGGTGGATAGGTCGTACTGGATGACGTACTTAAACCAGCGGAAGCGCAAGCTGTCGTAGAAATCTTGAAGGGGATCCCACCAGCTCTGCCGCTGACTAACATTGGCCTCTGCCGGCGTAGCGTCAAAGATGACCCAGCCGTAGGGGCCAAAGGGGATCTCTGTCCAGGAATGGGCGTCGGCATTGCGCACTGCCAGATACCGTTCCTGCGCCACCCAGCGCCCGCCCAGAAAGCCATTCACCATTCGGGCCGGGATGCCAATGCTGCGGGCCAGCACCGTCAGGGCTGTGGCGAAATATTCGCAGTGGCCCCGCCGATGGGTGAACAGAAAGGCGTCCAAAGGCGGCTCAGGGCCGGGATCCGGCAGATCGGTGGTATAGGCGTAGTTCTCCAGCAGGTAGTTCTGCAAAGCCGTCACCTTGCCAAAGACATCGGGGATCCCAGCGGTAACGTCTTCAGCCAAGGCGGGAATGCGCGGATCCAGGTCTGCTGGCAACTGCAGATAGGCTGCCTGTTGGACTGGGTCGAGAGCACTGAACAGCTCCGCGTGGCCTAGCTGGCGCAAGCGCGGGCTTAACTCCCTTGAGATCCGGCTCCGGGCGCGGTAAAGATGGGGCACCTGCCGAGGCAGAGAATGGCCAACATCTCCGGTCTCGCTCAGGATGAGGCGGCGATTTTGCCGTTGCCAGGCTTGTTGCACCGTCGCTGCTCCGCCCCGCTCCAGCCATTCCATCTCCACCAGCGGGGCCACCCCAAAAACGGTGTTGGTGACCAGCGGCTCCAGATAGATAAGCTGCTCCAAGGGGAGAAGCAGCAGGTCGGGAGCAGTGGGGATCAAGCTGGAGGCAGAGAGATCAAATACCCCTGCTGCGTTGGGGAAAATGGGGATGAAGCGGTCTAGCGTTCGCGACCAGGCCCGTCCATCGTAGCGATCGAAGCTGATCCCGCGCCAGTAGAGGGACTCCACACGGGGCGGCACCCCTGCCGGAAATTCCACCCGCATGACAACGGTGTTATCGGTTTTGAGGGTGCCGAATGCTCCCAGGCTGACTTCCTCGGCAAAGCCAGTGGTCATCACCGGCGAGCGGGCCTGGCGACCCAGAATTCCTAAACTGACCCGCGGGAACAAGAAAAACAAAGCCACGGACAGGATCACCGCCAGCAAAGCCAGGGATCCGAGAAAGCCCAAAAAGTTGAGGTTGATGCCACGGGTTTGGCTGGCTGCCTGCGGGTGCTGCTCTGCTTGCAGGCGCAGGTGGTAAAGGGTGAGGTTGATTAGCCCTACCCCCACGTACAGCAAAAACAGCAGCCCAAAGCTGATGTCTTCGTTGAACAGGGTGGCAATGGCCATCAGCAGCAGAGACAGCACCGCCAACTGGATGTGATCGGCTGCCCGTTCCCGCTGAAACAGCTTGGCCCCCGTTAGGTAAAGCACCAAGCCAATGGCCCCATCGGAAAAGGGAAGGATCCCAAAGATAACCAAAGCCAGCAGGCTAAGCAACACCGCCACCGTCAGGGGCATCCACAGGGGGGCATAGCGGGCAAAAGCAATCCTTGGCGGCTCCCAAAACCAACTGCAGGCCCCCGCTGCCAAACAGACACCAATCACCGGTGGCGACAAAGCCTGATCCCCCAGACAAAGGGCCGTGAAGGCGATCCCCACCAACAGGTAAACAAACACCTTTTGAACGGATGGCAGTGTCCAGGTCATGGCCCTTGGGGGTCGATCTTTTCCAGCATAGCCAAGTCTTTTTTGCTACCGATTTGTCGTCCCCTGGTCGGCTGGGATCCCCTTCTGGACAAAGCGAAGGGCATTAGAATCGTTAGCTAAGAATCGTTAAGATTTTGTTACTCGCCGGTCTCGACGGGATGCCTGTGACACGCTGCGCGAAAAGGTGGTGAGATGTCCAGCCAAAACGAAATTCACGTGGTGGGGGCGCGGCAGCACAACCTCAAAAATGTCAACCTGCGGATCCCGCGGGATCGCCTGGTGGTGTTCACCGGCGTCTCCGGCTCTGGCAAATCTTCTTTGGCCTTTGACACCATTTTTGCCGAAGGGCAGCGGCGCTATGTGGAATCCCTCAGTGCCTATGCGCGGCAGTTTTTGGGGCAACTGGACAAGCCGGATGTGGATCGCATCGAAGGGCTGAGTCCGGCCATCTCCATCGATCAAAAGTCCACCAGCCACAACCCCCGCTCGACGGTTGGCACCGTTACCGAAATCTACGACTACCTGCGGCTTCTGTATGGGCGAGCTGGGATCCCTCACTGTCCCCATTGCAACCGGGTGATCGCCCCCCAGACGGTGGATCAAATTGTGGATCAGATCCTGGCCCTGCCGGATCGGACGCGGTTTCAGTTGCTCTCGCCGGTGGTGAAGGGGAAAAAGGGCACCCATGCCAACCTGTTGCAAAGCTTGCGCCAGCAAGGGTTTGTGCGCGTGCGCATCGACGGCCAGGTGCGGGATCTGAGCGAGGAGATCGAGTTAGCCAAAAACAAAACCCACACCCTTGAGGTTGTGGTGGATCGGCTGGTCAAGAGCCCCGACATAGCGGAGCGACTGGCCGATTCTCTGGCAACCTGCCTGCGCCAGTCGGGAGGAATTGCGGTGGTGGAGCTGCTGCCGCGGGAAGAGGAGCGAGAACAGCTGCTGCAAAAGGTGGCCGAGTCGGCGGGGCAATACCTGAACAGCAAGCCAACGGAGCTGATTTTTTCTGAGCAATTTGCCTGCCCGGAGCACGGTTCGGTGATGGGCGAGCTGTCGCCGCGCCTGTTTTCCTTCAACTCGCCGATTGGGGCCTGTCCTGTCTGCCACGGGCTGGGTTTTGAGCCCATCTTCGACCCCGAGCGGATCGTGCCCGATCCCAAGCTCCCCTTGTACGCGGCCATCGCCCCTTGGGCAGAGCGGGAGAACCCCTACTATCTGGCTTTGTTGGCGGGAGCCGCCAAGGCTTTTGGCTTCGACCTCAGCACCCGCTGGTGCGATCTCACCCCCCAGCAACAGCAGATCATCCTCTACGGTGCAGACCAGGAGGTCTACATCGCCGAGGTAGAATCTCAGTACCGAGGCCGGGGGTACTATCGCCGCTATGAGGGGGTGATTCCCCAATTGCAGCGGCACTACCAGGAAACCACTTCCGAAATCTATCGGCAAAAGCTGGAAGCCTACCTCACCTACCGTCCCTGTTCCGCCTGTGGGGGATCCCGTCTCAAGCCGGAAGCCCTGGCCGTGCGCGTTGGGGGCTACCGCATCACAGATCTTACCGAGATCCCCATCAGCGACTGCCTACACCGCCTGGAGCAGCTGAAGCTTACCCCTCGCCAAGCGCAAATCGGCGAGTTGGTGCTGCGGGAGATCAAAACCCGGCTGCAGTTTTTGGTGGATGTGGGCCTGGACTACCTAACGCTGGCCCGTCCGGCCATGACCCTCTCCGGGGGCGAGGCGCAGCGGATCCGGCTGGCCAGCCAGATGGGCTCCGGCTTGACGGGGGTGCTCTACGTGTTGGACGAACCCTCGATTGGCCTCCACCAGCGGGACAACGAGCGCCTGTTGCAAACCCTGTTTCGCCTGCGAGATCTGGGCAACACCCTGATCGTGGTGGAACACGACGAAGAAACCATCCGTGCCGCCGACCACATCGTCGATATCGGCCCTGGGGCCGGCATCCACGGGGGGGAAGTGGTGGCCCAGGGATCCCTGGCGGACATCATGGCCTGCGAGCGCTCCATCACCGGAGCTTATCTTTCGGGGCGGCTGCGGATCCCTACCCCTGCGCAGCGGCGGGCTGGGAAAGCGGTTGCCCTCAAGCTCACCAATGCCCACAAAAACAACCTCAAGCACATCGATGTGGAGATCCCTCTGGGCAAGTTGGTCTGTGTTACAGGCGTCTCCGGCTCCGGCAAATCCACCTTGGTCAACGAATTGCTCTACCCTGCCCTGCAGCACCATCTTGGACACAAGGTGCCCCAACCCGCGGAGATGGGAGAACTTGAGGGCATCGAACACATCGACAAGGTGATCGTCATCGACCAATCTCCCATTGGCCGTACCCCCCGCTCCAACCCTGCCACCTACACCGGCCTGTTCGACCCGATCCGCCAAACCTTTGCCCAAACCTTGGATGCCAAGGCCAGAGGCTACCCATCCGGCCACTTTTCCTTCAATGTCAAGGGGGGGCGCTGTGAAGCCTGCAAAGGGCAGGGGGTGAACGTGATTGAAATGAACTTCCTGCCCGATGTGTACGTCACCTGCGAAGTCTGCGGGGGCAGCCGTTACAGCCGCGAAACCCTGCAGGTCAGGTACAAGGGCAAGAACATCGCCGAAGTCCTGGATATGACAGTGGGGGAGGCGCTGGAGTTTTTCGCTGCCCTGCCTCCTGCCGCCAAGATCCTGCAGACCTTGGCCGATGTGGGCCTCGATTACATCAAGCTGGGCCAGCCAGCTCCTACCCTCTCCGGTGGGGAAGCGCAACGGGTCAAGCTGGCCGCAGAACTGGCCCGCCGCTCCACCGGCAAAACCCTCTATCTGCTGGATGAGCCCTCCACCGGCTTGTCTTTTTACGATGTCCACAAGCTCTTGAACGTCCTGCAACGGCTGGTGGATACAGGCAACACCGTGCTGGTGATCGAGCATAACCTGGACATTCTCCGCTGTGCTGATTGGATTATTGACTTGGGGCCAGAGGGCGGCGACCGCGGCGGCCAGATCATCGCCGTTGGCACTCCAGAACAGGTGGCTGAGCACCCCGGATCCCATACAGGGCGATATTTGAAGCAGGTTTTGCAACAACATCCCCCAGGTCGCTGAGCAACTCAGCCTGCTCCAGGGAGAAAGTTGACCGAAAGCGGCTGTCGGGATCCCCTTTCGCTTTTTGCTCTGCTCACCTCAGCCATGGCGGTGGAGGACTGATGCGGCGAGGACTCTATCCCACCCAGGCGCTCCGCACCGTGAACGCAAGGGTGAACGGTTAGCCTGAGTCTCACGTCGCTATGGCATGATGGGTCGGAAGGAAAAGGTTCGCACTCTCCCCATGGTAGGGCAGACCCTGGGTGGCCGCTATCAGATCTTGGAAGCACTGGGATCCAGCGGACAAACCTACTTGGCACAGGATAGCCATCATCCTGAGCGGCTTCGGGTGGTGCTCAAACGCTGGCAGGCCGGCCAAAATGCTCCGCACCGCGAACACAGTGAGGACTCCGCCTCGCTACGGCATCTCTTTCAGCAAGAAGTGGCGCTGCGGGAGCACCTGGGATCCCACGAGGGTATCCCCCGCCTGTTGGCCTGCTTTGAGCAAGAGGGGGAGTTTTATTGGGTGGAAGAATGGGTTGAAGGGCCCACCCTGGAACAAGCTCTATTGCTAGGTAACGCAACCGAGAGGGGCCAGCTAACGACTCCGTCCCGCCAAATGCACTGCCATTGGGGGCACGACTGGACAGAGGCTGAGGTACGAGCCTTGTTGCAGGATGTGCTGCAAACCTTGGCCTTCCTGAATGGGGAAGGGGTGAGCTGCTGCAACCTGCAGCCCTCTCGCTTGATCTACCGTCAGGCGGATGGCCGATGGGTGTTGTTGAAGTGGGGGGGTGAGGAACAGGGTCTGGCTTTTTCCGGCTCTGGCTTCGGGAACCCCTATGGCCCCAGGCATTGCAGCGACCTCTATGCTCTTGGGCTGATTGCCCTGCAGGCCCTCTGCGGGATCCCGCCCCAGAAGCTGTTTCGCGACCCGTTGACGGGGGAGTTGCGCTGGCACGATCTGGCCTCTACTAGCGCTCCTTTTGCTGCTTTTCTGGATCGTTTGGTGAGCTGCAACCCACAACAGTGCTTTCCTTCAGCAACAGCAGCTCTGGCCGCTTTGCAGGCTTTGCCCCCCGCCGAGAGCCCCCCTGCCGCCGAACTCCTGTCCCAGCCCAGCCCTGTCGCCGCCGAGCCCTTACAGGAGCCAACCACCCCACCGCGTTCTCCGGTATCGCTGCGGGCGCGTCCCTGGATCCCACCGGTTTGGGCGGGGGGCAGCTTAGCGGCTTTGCTGGTGTTGATGGTGGCAGGGGCCTGGCAGATGAGGGCGAACTTTGGCCTGCGGGGGGAGCCCAAGGATTCTGTCCCCTTCACGAGAACGGGATCCTCTGGCCCGGCAAAGCGCAACGGCCTGGGACTCCGTCCTACTCGCGAGAACGGTTCTCATGCCTCCGTCCCCACCGCCGTCACGGTCGCGGAAGCGTCGCGTAGCGATAACGACCCGGCAGACTGGGCCAAGTCTTTGCAGCTCAAGGCTACGCTGGAAGGCCCTGTCGCCGTCACTGCTCTGGCCATCAGCCCGGATGGAAATCTCCTTGCTGCCGGGGGAGACGACGGCATGATCCGGCTTTGGGATCCCCACGCCGGTGAACTTCTCCAAACCTTAGCAGGCCACAAGGGATCCATCGAAGCGTTGGCCATCAGCCCGGATGGCACTTTTCTGGTCAGTGGGGGGGCCGACAAAACAGTGCGCGTCTGGGATTTTCCGGCTCTCCCGCCGGGGGATGGGGTGCCACGGTTGCAGTTGCAGGGACACACGGAGCTGATCAACAGCGTCGCCATCAGCCCAGAGGGTCGCTGGATCGCCAGTGGCAGCGCCGACCGCACCATCCGCCTTTGGCAGGCCGACAACGGCCAGTTGATCCGCACCCTATCACCTCACACTGCTGCCGCCGCCCAGGAGACCACTCAGAGGGCAGGCATTACAGCGGTGGCCTTTGGCCCAAGACCCACCCGTATGGATACTTCCCGCCAGTCTGAAGGGATCCCCCCTTGGATCTTGGTGGCCGCCAATGGAGATCCCACCGTTTACCTTTGGGATCCCGGCAGCGGAGCCTTGCTGGAAACCCTAAAGGCCGACTACCCCATCGAGCAGGTGCTTCTGAGCCCAGATGGCCGCTATTTGCTTGCCGGCAGTACCGGTGGCATCTTGGTCTGGAACCTGGGCGTGGGAGCCCTAGAGCGTACCTTGCCGCAGCCGTTTGCCGGCTTGGCCGCCCTTGCCCTCAGCTCCGATGGCCGCTTGCTCGCCAGCGGCACCGATCACCGTGCCCACCAGATCAAACTCTGGGATCTGCGCAGCGGAGAAGAGTTGCGCACCCTAGCCGGGCAGACTTGGATGGTGAGCGCCTTGCTGTTTGGCCCCGGTCGCGGAAGCGTCGCGCAGCGATATGGACAGACCCTTCTCAGTGGTGGCGCCGATGGCTCGATTCGCATCTGGGGGCCGCCTGTTCAACCCTGATGGGATCCGAGCAGATAGAATACTCCACGGAGAAGGGATCCCGGCAGAGCATGGGCAAAGTGGTGGTTATCGGCGCGGGGCTGGCAGGGCTGACCTGTGCCAAGGTGCTGAGGGGCCAGAGGGATGTTCTCGTCTTGGAAAAAAGCGATGGCCCTGGGGGGCGGGTGCGTACCGACAAGGTGGATGGCTTTCGCCTGGATCGCGGCTTTCAGGTGCTGTTCACCGCCTATCCCAAAGTGC
>NZ_JANSIG010000071.1:0-16818 GCF_047461975.1 Synechococcus sp. R55.3
TGAGGTGTAGTGCACTTCAACCCTGAGAGGAGCGCCCAGGTTCAAGGCAGTGCCAATACACCGGGCCAAGATTTGAATGTTAAGCCGCTGATCCGTCGATTCTAAACTTGTTGCAAGCCGACTCTTGCTTGGACCAACTACGGGTGAACGCTGTACGCTCATCTTAACAGACTCCCTATTTTGGTGAGGGCTGAACAACCAACTGACTTTCAGGTGATGTTATTGAGGAATCTCAAAGGAATACCGACCAGCAGCATCCAAGAACCTGCTCTTTGAGATTAGGATGATTTGCCCTTCTTGTGCATCGACAACCCTACGGATTTGTTAGGCAAGACACTCTTGGACTTTAAGGGATCCCACGGAAAAAGAATCTCTACTTTGCGAAACTTTGCGAAGCACTTTTGGGTAGAGATGAGGACGACCCAGAAAACTGGCTCTCGGTCACCTGCGTACGCTCACCAACCGCCAAAACATCCTGCCCCAACTGGCCGGGGATCCAGCCGCATCGGATTGCCTGGCAACAGGGTTGCCGTAGGTTTCTGGAAGAGCTGTGCTGTTTGGCGGGTTCGGTCTGCCGCGGCTCCCTGTAAAGGATGGATGTTGCCGCCCCGCAGTTGGGCATTGCTCTATTCTGGGATGAGCCCTCTTATAATGAGCATTGGGAATTCAACTGTCCCTGCTGCCCATCCGCCTGGCTGGGTGCTCTTCGCAACCTGGAAAGGGGCAACCGAGCCGCAAAGTCTGGGATAACTGCTGTTGCGTTTTGAGAGGAATCCATGTCTCTAGTTTTCAACCTGGTGAAGCGTTTGCAGCTCATCCTGCTCAGCCTTGTGGTTGGGGGGTTGGCTGTGGCGCTCTTGTCCAACCCTGCTGCTGCCGAGACCTACATTGTCAAAATGGGATCTGACAAGGCCCAGTTGGTCTACGATCCGCCTTCTCTCACCATCAACCAAGGGGATACCGTCCAATGGGTGAACAACAAGGTCTACCCCCACAATGTTGTCTTCGACAAGGTGCCCGGTGGAGATGCGGCTCTGGCCGCCAAGCTCTCCCACAAGGCACTGCTCACTGCTCCTAAGCAGGTGGTGGAGTCGGCTTTTGTTGATGTTCCTCCAGGTGAGTACACCTACTACTGCACGCCCCACCGTGGGGCCGGAATGGTCGGCAAGATCATCGTGAACGGCTAAATCCACACCCCAAGTGCTGAACTTCTAGGGATCCCACTTTTGGTTTTGCCTTGCTGGACAGGGATCCCTGCTCTTAGCATGAAAGGTAGCCCTCTCAGGAGTGGGAGGGCTTTTTAGCGAATGAATACGCATCTAACCGGCTTGTCTTCGAGCCGCACAAGTTTAGTCCACAAACGGGTTCTCTATGACCACCAGCGTTAAAGGTTACCTGCTCTTGGCCGTTTCCTGCCTCAGCGCCATTGCTGCTGTTGGCTCAATTTTCGAGTTGGCTTCTGGCGAGCCGGATTTTGGCGTCGGCCCCACCAGCATCATCTTGGTTGTCGCTGCTCCATTGGCTGTTTGGCTGTTTCAGGCTGCGGTTGGAGCGGCACGGGCCGGCAATACGGCCGGAAAGGGGAGCAAAAAGAAAAAGTGAGAAGATGGTGAGAACCCTAGGCAAATGGATATGGAGTCAGCGGGTTTGCTTCAAAGAGACTTCTGACTCCCTCTCGATTTCAGTCAGTTGGTGAAACTCCGGCAAGAGCTCCCGTTTCTGCACGGCTCCGAGCGCCGATTCCAAGCCGGCGGTAGCTAGGGTACAACTGGAGCCAGAACCATTCAGTACGGTCTCGGTGACCTGTCCGTTTTTGTCGATCCGATATTCCACTTTGATGTATTCAGGCATCCGCACTCCACTTGTTACCGAACAACAACGGGTTCTTCCCCATTCTAGTTCTTGCTTCCTTTTCCTGGGCTAGATCTGGCTGGGCTCTATGGCTTCTGCTCGTCCCCCCTTCCAGGCTGCCAAAAGGGATCCCGGAATCCGGCGAGACCTCGGCTTGGGCGTGGGGGCATTGGTGTGTGTGGTGCTGATCGGCACCCTCTGGTACCACGGGGTGGAGCAGTGGCCTTGGGTGGAAGCTTTTTACATGACCGTTATCACCCTAACCACCGTGGGCTTCATGGAGGTGGGGCCGCTGGGGGAGCGGGGGCGTTTATTTACGGTGGCCTTGATCCTGATGGGGGTCTTGGGCATCGGCTTCATGGTGAATCGCTTTACAGAGGCCCTCATCCAGGGACATTTTCAGGAAGGGATCCGGCAACGGAAATGGAAGAAACAGATGGAAGCGCTGAACAACCACTACATCATTTGCGGTTTCGGGCGCATTGGCCGGCAGGTGGCCCAAGAGTTTCGAGCAGAAGGGGTGCCATTTTTGGTGATCGATCAGTCTGCTGAGGCGATTCAGGTGGCTCAAGAGCTGGGATATGTGGCTCTCCAGGGGGATAGTACTCTAGATGCCACTTTGCTGGAAGCGCGGGTGCAACAGGCGGAGGGGCTGATTGCCGCCCTGTCTTCCGATGCCGAGAACCTCTACGTGGTCTTGTCGGCCCGCACCTTGAACCCCCGCATTCGCACCATTGCCCGCGCCAATACGGAAGAGGCTTTGCAAAAACTGCAGCGGGCGGGCGTTGCCCATGCCATTTCTCCCTACATCACGGGCGGAAAACGCATGGCGGCGGCTGCCTTACGCCCCCGGGTTGTGGACTTTGTGGATGGCATCCTTGTCGGTCGGGATCGCACTTTTTACCTAGAGGAGTACGAGCTGGCAGCCCAAGAATGTCCTTATGTCGGGCAAACCCTACGGAAAGCCGATTTGCGCAACCGATCCGGAGCTTTGGTGGTGGCGATTCGACGGGCGGATGGCCAGTTGATCGGTGGCCCCAGCGGAGAAACCCTGTTGCAGCCGGGGGATTTGCTGCTGTGTATGGGCACTGCAGAGCAGTTGCGCCGGCTTGGACAGTTGCTCTATCCACGCCCGTAGCAGCCCGTTCTCCACCTGGGTAGCCTGGCTCAAATCCGCCTCAGAATACTGGGGCCATGAGAGTCGGTGCCACAGGTTTTCAAAAGTCCGTAGGCCTCGGCCAACTCTTCCGCTTTCTCCGTCACTTCTGGGCTAGGGATCCAAATCTCCGGGTTTTTGTAGGCGTAGTAGACCTCAAGGCCATCTATTCCCAACTCCGCTGCGGCTGGGACAATTTCCTCTGCAGGCAGGCAATAGCGAAAGGGATGGGCCAACACCGCCAAGCCTCCTGCCGCTTGAATGGCCTGGATCGCGTCGGCGGCGGGCAAGCCGGGAACCTGCTCCCCTTGGGCAAAGGGATCCAGGACGCTATCGGTGGGATCGAAGCCGTAGCCCAGAATATGCACTTCACAGCCCAACAGGTTTGCGGTGATCTCGATCCCCGGCCACAGGATGGGGTCGTCGGGACGATCCAAGTGGGTGCGTGCTCGTTCGTAGCCCTTCAGGGTGTGGTGATCGGTGATGGCCAGTCCCTTCAGACCGTGCCGGCGTGCTTGCTCCGCCAGATCCACCGGATCCATCTGCCCATCCGAACAGCGGGTATGCAGGTGAAAGTTGTACTGCAAGGGACAAGAATGGGGGCCAACCCTCTGCAGCACCTGCCGCAACTCCACAGCGGAAGCCACCACGCAGGGATCCCGTTCCAAGCTGACAGCCATAGCCACCCTTGGGTTCTGAAGTTTTATTAAGCATGTCCCCCCATTGTAGCCAGGGGTAGGGGTCAGTGCCATGTGTCAAAGGCCGCTGAGCTGAGGGTTCAGAAGGGATCCCTAGCCGTGGGCCAGTACTTCCTCAGCAGCACGAGTTCCTGCCCCTGGAGTGAAGTCGCTGTAGCCCGCCGTGTGTAAAGCCGACTCCAGAGCAGCCAAGGTCATCAGCACATCGCGGTCGCTGATAAAGCCCAAATGGCCGATGCGGAAGATCTTGCCCTTGAGGTGATCTTGTCCGGCAGCAGTGGCCAGATCAAATTGCTTCTTCAAGATGCTGCGAAGGGTATCGGCATTGATCCCTTCGGGAGCCAGCACGGCTGTCACGGCGGGGCTAGCCGCAGATTCTGGATCAACCAAGAGCTTAAGGCCCAGAGCCTTAACACCGGCGCGGGTGGCTTGGGATAACCTGGCATGACGCCGGTAAATGGCCTCCAAACCCTCTGCCCGCATCATCTGTAACGTCGTTCGCAGGGCATAAAACAGGTTCACCGCCGGGGTAAAGGGAGTGGTGCCCTGGTGCAGAGCCTTTTGCGCCAGCTTAAAGCTCCAGTAGTACTTGGGAAAGGTCGAACGTTGTGAAGCGGCCATGGCCCGTTGGCTCACGGCTACAAATCCCAAGCCCGGTGGGATCATGTAGCCTTTCTGGGATCCCGAGGCCACCACATCCAAGCCCCATTCGTCCATCAGCACCGGCATTGCCCCCACGCTGGTGACCCCATCCACCAGGACGAGGGCTTCCCCATGCTCGCGAGCAGCAGCAGCAATGGCTTGCACATCGTTGGCTACGCCGCTGGAAGTTTCCGAGTGGGTGAGGATAACAGCTTTGATGGTTTTTTCCCGGTCGGCAGCCAGCTTTTCTTGGAAGATCTCGACGGGGTAAGGGATCCCCCAGGGAGTTTCCACCCGCTCACACCGAAGGCCAAATTGCTCGGACATTTCCGCCCAGCGCTCCCCAAACTTGCCGTTCACCCCCACCAAAACCCGATCCCCAGGGCTGAGGGTGTTGAGGATCCCGGCTTCCATAGCGCCGGTGCCACTGGCGGAAAAGACAAACACATCTGAGGTGGTTTGGTGCAGCCAGCGCAACCCATCGGTGACCTCTTCCAAAATGGCGGTGAACTCTTTGCTGCGGTGCTCGATGGGCCCCCGTGCCATCGCCAGCAGAGCACTCTCGGGAACGGGAGTGGGGCCGGGGATCATCAATATCATCTTGTCTTTCATGCTTGCCCTGCTTGGGATGCAAGTGAGGTTTGAAAGGTGGCGGCCAGATTCGAACTGGCGCATAGAGGTTTTGCAGACCTCTGCCTTACCACTTGGCTACGCCACCCCACAACTCAACCAGAAAACACTCGCCTAGAGAGAATATTCTAGCCGAAAACCGGATCCCACTTCCAAGCCTTAACGTGGTGTTCTGTGATTCTGCTTGGGCCGTGAGAATGGTTTTGGATAGAAGGTGACTGGGTTAACGCAATTCCCAATTGGCCATGCAACCGGCTGTACCTGCTTCGTTCAACCTCTGGAAGGGCCTGCTTGTTTGGAGAGACGAGATCTTCTACCTCTGGGGTCTGCTGGCTTTGGGGATCCTGCGAGGAACGGTACCAGAAGCAACGCCAAGCTGGTTTTTGCCGGCAGTTTTGCTGGCCGCCTGGATTGGGGGAACAGGCTGCTGGGGCTTGGGCCGACGCGGGCGGGGATGGGGGCCCCCCTTGCTGATTTTGCTGTTGGGACTACTGCTTACGGAGACATTGCTGGTGGGCTATCGGGTGCCGCCGGGATTAATGCCTACCCCAACGCGGGTGTTGCAGGCCGCCTGGATGGCGCGAGCTGCCCTGATGCGAGATGCAGTGCAAACTTTTGTGCGACAGGCGCTGGTGGGGTTTGGCTTGGGGGTGGGATCCGGCCTGTTGCTGGGGGCGCTCTTGGCCCGTTTTCCCAAGATCGAACAGGGGGTTTTGCCCTATTTGGCAGCCCTCTCCAGTATTCCCATTCCGGCTTTGGCCCCGGTCATGGTGGGGGCATTTGGCATCGACTGGCCCTCGAAAGCAGCAGTGGTGGCGGTGGTGGTGCTGTTTCCGGTGGTGCTCAACACGGTGCGAGGGTTGCGTTCGGTGGATCCCAGCCAATTGGATTTGATGCGCTCTTACGGGGCCGGTGCCGGGCAAGTGTTTTGGCAGGTGCGGATCCCTCAATCTTTGCCCTACATTTTTAATGCCCTCAAGCTGGCGCTCACCTTGGCGATGATTGGATCCATTGTGGGGGAATTCTTTGCCGCTCCGGGGCTTGGTCTGGGCTTCCGCATCCGGATCGAGGCGGCTCGCTTCAATTTCGACATCGTCTGGGCGGCCATCATTTATGCCACCGTTATCAGCGCCCTAGCTTATCAGTTGATTGTAATGGTCGAAAAGCGGCTGACTTTTTGGCACAGTTCCTTTCGCTCTGGGGGCCGTTAGCCCTTAGATTTCCTACATATTTAGCAAAAGGAACAGAATCAAAATATGGAAAGACCACCCTGAAGACTTTCGGCAGTTGGCTCCGACCGGGTTGTTATGCGGTGGCTTTACTCACCACATTGCTATTTGCAAGCGCTCTACTTCTTGAAAACGAGCGTCGCGTGTTACCAAAAACAGAGCATGTTACAGTGCAAGGGCTGCAATCCAGACACCATTCTCAGATAACGGACGCCCCTCGAGCCTTAACTTGTCTTTGACATCACCGTATTGCCGCGCAGTTTCAGCATCACATACCAAAAACTTCCTGCATGCTTAACAGCCGGGATCCCGCCAATCGCTGCAACCAAGGGGTGAGAAACTCTCGGTTGGCCATTTGCTGCTGGGGATCCTGAGTTTCCAGAGGGAAGGGGGCAAGAGCCCGCAGGGCGGCAGTGGTAACACAGAACATGGCCTTTTGGAAGCTAAGGCAGATTTTCACCCGCAGGTCATCATCCCCGCGAGGCTGGCGGCGGTAGTGCTCTCGCAAGTAGGGGGGCAGGTGGCGCATCATATCCTGCATCAACAGGGTAGGCGGGATCCCGGCGCTCCCCACCGGCAGTGGGTCGGCATACAGGGCCCCATAGGCAAAATCCGCCTGCTCTTGCGGAATCTGACCGGCCTGGGCGTTGTAGGAAACCGTGCCCATAAAGGGAAAGGAGCGGAAAAACACCGCTTCCACATAGGGGATAGCCGTATCTGATAGGAAAGTCAGACCCGCCGAGAGAGGGATGATCTCGTAGCGGCGGCCCCAGATGCAGGGAGTGTAGGTGATAGGCTTGTCGGCAGCTGCCACCAACCCCTGCTGGATGTGAGCCACCACGTCGGGAATGGTGAGGTGGGGTTCTGTCTCAGAGCGCTTGGCCAGCGCCAGGAAAATATCGCTCATCACCCGCCAAAACTGGCCCAAGCCGCTGTACATAGCCAGCATGCGCACCTGTTCTAGAGCAAAGTCGGGAAACAAGATCCCCAAGCCCTGCAAGAAGGGATTGAAGCGGATTTTGGCCCGGATGGCTCTCTTGGCCCGCTCGACAAATTCAGGGGTATCCAGGTAGCGGTCTAGCCCCCCTCCCCCATGCCAGAGCATAGCCTTCATGCAGTATTCGGCAAACTCGTAGTTGATGCGGTCATGCCACAGGTAGCGCAGCCATTTGCCCAGGGTAATCTCGCCGTTGAAATACTTGAACGCCGGAAAAAGCTCCAAAAATTGGTGGTCGGCAATAAAGATCAAATTGCGCGAATAGGCGTCCAGCACCTCGCCGTAGCTATGCAGGATGCCAATGACCTCTAGGCGATTGGCAGGGGCATCCGGCACAAGGGCTCCCCCTGCCTCTAGGCGCTGGACAATAGGAGCCAGTTGCAGTTGCTCCAGAGGAGATAAGCCGGCCAGAAAGAAGCAGGAAGGAGCAGGAGCAAGAGTGGCAGTCATGGGAGCAAAAGAAACTCCGTCGATCTCATCAAATCATCAAAAGGAAGACAACCCAAACTGAAAGGCAGTGACCAGTCCTGCAACACCAGCTAGGTTAGCCTTGGCCAAGGCCAAGGTGGTGGACTCCACCCAGCGGGTTGCCCAGCTAGGCTGCAGGCCCAGTAACACCACCAGCGTTGCCAAAACAACAGCAGGCAGGCGCTCTTCAGTGGCGTGGCGTTGCATGGCTATGGCCACTTGCGAGAGGCGCCCAAAAAAGACACGGTTCACCATCAGCAGAAAATAGGCCGCCGTCAATCCCGTCCCCACCATGCACAGGAGCGTTTGCAGGGGAAAGACGGCAAAGCTGCCCCGAAAGAGGGTGAACTCAGCTATAAAGCCCACCATGCCCGGTGTGCCGCCACTGGCCATCACCCCTAGCACCATCAAGCTGCCAATAAGCGGTAAGCCCCGCTCCGGGTTGAGCAATCCCCGCAGCAGCTTGAGATCCCGTGTGCCGGTGTTGGCATAGACGGCTCCCACCAGAAGAAACAGCAGCGAGGAGATGAGGCCATGGCTGACCATCTGAAAGATGGATCCCACTAGGGAGAGGGGAGTGGCTGCTGCTACAGCCAAGAGGATGTAGCCCATGTGGGCAATGGAGCTGTAGGCCACCAGCTTTTTCATATCCTGCTGCACCAAGGCGTTCAGGGATCCATAGAGCACGTTAACCACCGCCCAACCGGCCAGCCAAGGCCCGGCTTGATCCCAGGCATCCGGCAAGAGCTGCAGGCCAAAGCGCACCAGGCCGTAGGTGCCCAACTTCAAAAGCAAACCCGCCAGCAACACGGAAATGGGGGTGGAAGCCTCCACATGGGCATCCGGCAACCAGGTGTGGAAGGGCACCAAGGGGATCTTGATGGCCAGGCCCAGCAGAATGGGAATGAGCAAAAGGATCTGCGACAGCCGAGGTAAAGGGTGGGCCTGCAGGACGGTGTAGGTAAAGCTGTGGGCATCGCTCAGCCAACTGAGGCCGAAAAAGCCAATCAAGAGGAGGATCCCCGACAGAGCGGTGTAAACCAAAAACTTGGTGGCGGCATAGGTGCGGCGCGGCCCTCCCCAGATGGCGATGAGCAAATACAGGGGGATCAGCTCCACTTCATAGAACAGGAAAAACAGCAGCAAATTCTGAGCCAAAAAAGCTCCGGCCACCGCTGCCGCCAGCATGAGCACCAAGCTGTAGTAGAGGCGGGGCCGCTCCACCTGGCCGCTGGCCCAAATAGCCATCAACACCAGTAGCCCGGTCATCACCACCAAAGGCAGAGAGATCCCATCCACTCCCACCTCATAAACCAAGCCCAACTGGGGGATCCAGGCCATCCTTTCCGCCAATTGCAGGGATCCAAGGTGGGGGTCAAAGATCAGCAACAGCCCCGCGCTCAGGCCAAACAAAACCCACCCAAACCCCAAGGCCAAAGCCCGGTGCAAGCCCTTCCCCGCCTGCTCGGGAATCAACCCAATCCAGATGCTCCCCAACAACGGGATCCCAATCAAAAGGCTCAACATGGCTCTCTCCCATCAATAGGCCAACCCCAAATGGGACGAACGCAGTAGCCAAGCTGTAACCAACACCATCCCGATGACAATCACCAGCACATAGAGTTGCATCCGCCCCGACAGGGTGTACTTGAGGGCTTCGCCGCTGAAGAAAAAGGCCAGGCTCACCCCGTTCACCAAGCCGTCCACTCCGTTGCGATCCAGCCACTCCAATCCTCGGGAGAGGGCGCTGACCGGTTGCACCACCAGGGCTTGGTAGAGGTGCCCCGTGTAAAAGTCGTGGGCCAGCAGATCCTGCAACTCCGGCCAGGGCAGATATACCCTCCGTTGGTCCCCCCAGTACAGCCAGCCGCCAATGGCTGCCCCCACCAGCCCAGCAGCCGTCAGCAGAGCCGCCATCCACCTCAGCTGCGGGTTCCAGTCGGGATAGAGCCCCCAGCGCCCCAACAGCCAGGGCATGAGCAAGGTTTGCACCGTCAGGATGCCCATGGGCAGAGCCATCAGCCAGCCCACCTCAGGGGCCCGGCGGGTTTTGGGTTGAGGGGATCCCAAAAAGACCAGGCCAAACACCCGCGCCAGGTTGAGAGCCGTCAGCCCATTCACCAGCAGCAGCACCCCCACCAGGGCCGGCTGCACCCCGCTGTAGACCAGCGCCAGGCGGGTCAGCGTCCAAAAGCACCCTAGGGGCAGCAGAGCCACCATCCCCAGGGATCCCACGGCAAAAGCGGCCACCGTGGCCGGCATACGGCTGCGCAACCCTCCCAATTCCGTCAGGTTTTGGGTAGCGGTGGTGTAGATGAGGGATCCCGCTCCCATAAACAGCAACGCCTTAGCCAGGCCGTGCATCAGCAGCAACTCCAGGGCCAGCTCCGGCTGCTGCATTCCCACTGCCACAAACACCAACCCCAAGTAGGCACTCGTGGAGTAGGAGAAGGTGCGTTTGATATCGATTTGCGCCAAGGCCACCAGGGATCCGCCCAGGGCTGTGATCGTGCCGATGGCCACCAAGACCCCATTCGTAATCGGCGACAGGGCCAGTAGCGGTTGCAGCTTAATCAGCACAAAAGCCCCGCAGGCCACCACCGCCGAATTGCGCAGGATCGAGGCCGGGTTAGGCCCTTCCATCGCCTCGTCCAGCCACAGGTGCAGCGGAAATTGAGCGCATTTGCCCAAGGGCCCCGCCATCAAGGCCAAGCCCATCCAAGCTGCCCAGGTGGGATCCAAGCTGGCCGTAGCCGCCCAGTCCCGCAGGTCGGAAAACGTCAAGGCCCCGGAAAAGTTGGAAACCGCCACCACCCCCATCAGCAGCAGCAGATCCCCTACCCGCTTGGTTAAAAACGCATCCCGCGCCGCCGTCACCACCAGAGGCTGGGCGTACCAAAAGCCCACCAGCAAATAGGTGGAAAGGGTGAGCATCTCCAGCAGGGCATAGCTGAAAAACAGCGAGTCGCTGAGGGCGATCCCTGTCATTCCCCCCTCGAAAAAGCCCATTAGAGCGGCAAAGCGACCCAGGCCCCAGTCCTTATCCAAATACCCCAGCGCATAGATCTGGGCCAGCAGGCTCAAACCGCTGATCCAGACGACGGCCCCCATTGTCAGAGGCGAGATCTCCAAAGACAGGGTCAAATCCAGATCGGCCACCCGAAACCAGAGGTAGTTCAAGATCTGGGGATCCCGACCCCAAACCTGCCGCAACAGCCAAAGGCCATGGGCAAAGGCGGCAAAAGTCAGAAGGATGTTGAGGTAAGCTGCCGGGCGCGGGCCACTGCCCTTGACCCACCCCGTTGCCCAGGGAATGGCCAAAGCTGTTCCCGCCCACCCATAGCAAGGGATCCACCAACTGCTCTCCAACCCCAAAAGAAGGTTCAAGGCCATCAAATACTTAAAAACGGAAAACTAAACTTAACAGCAATAAGTCGGGCCTGTTAACGACCTGCTCCCCATTTCACAATATATTTCACAATGTGTCTGGCTCGAACGGTTCCAAAACCGGGCCGGATGGCTTGAGCCAATCTCGAAGTTGAGCGGCAATGCGCCGGGCGGCCCCTGGGGATCCCATGCGGCGGCGTCCATGGGCCCGCAACTCAGCCGCGTAGTTGGGATCGGCGGCCAGGCGTTCCAGAATCCGGCCAACCACGGCGGGAGCCTGCTCCACTGAGGTCAGGTGGACGGCGGATCCCAAAAGACGAGTCTGTGCTTCGGCAAAGCGCGGGGTAAACTGGGGCCCTTCTCCCGGCAGGGTTACCACCGGTTTTCCCAAGCCTACACATTGCTCGGTAGCCGTTCCCGCCATGGCCAGCACCACTGTTGCTCGTTGGGCACAGGCCCCGAAGTCCCCCCAAACCAGAAGCACATCGCTGCGCTGAGATGGGATCCAAGCCTGAAGCGGGTCTCGCTCCAGGTTGGGGCTGAGGGCAGCATAGACTTGCAGCTCCTTTGGGAGCCGCTCCACCACCTGCATCATCAGAGCCCAGTTGCGATAGGCTTCCGGCGGACGGGATCCGGGCAAGAGCAGCAAGGCCGGTCGGTGGGGATCCAAAGGCAATGTCCCGCGTGGCTCTAGGCCATCCATCATCGGGTTGCCCAGGTAAAAGGCCCTTAGGCCCCGTTTTTGCAAAGCTGTAGCCGTCAGCTCATCCCGCAAAAAAGAACCCAGGCAGCGTCGGTGGGCCATCAGCCAGCGCTCCCAGGGCAGGTAATCGGAAATCGGCTGCCCAAAAGGGATCCAGGGGCGTCGGTAGGGCCCCCGTTCATCTCGCCAGTAATAGTCCGACTTGGCCGTGCCCACAAAGACGTAGGGGATCCCGCTCCACCATGCCATCAGCAAGGGCACAATATCCCCCACGGCCAGCACCAGGTTCCTCTGGGCTGCTGCCCGCCGAACCAACGCCAATTGCCGCCCCGTCAGCCCCAGCAAACCGGCCCGCAAATCCCGCCACAACTGCCGCCAATCCTGATAAATAAACCCCCCCGACGGCATCACCTGGGCAATGGGCAGCAGGGGGATCCCTTGGCGTTGGTAGGCTGTCCCTTCTCCCACAATCGGCAAGGCTTGCACCGGGATCCCCAGTTGGACTAGGGCAACAGCAAGGCGACTGCCCACCTCATCTTCCCCGTGTCCATTGCTCAGACACAGCACCTGCGGTGGATTCGTTGGATTCCATTGGGTTTCCACAGCTTGCCGTAGGCGCAATCTGGGCTGAATCAAGAGGGATCCCCCAGCTCACCAGAAATCTCCTCATAGAATAGAGCCAATCCAAGAGGGGAACCCGGGAGATGATCCGAAATGAGCGACAACGAGCCGAGCTTATTGCAGCGGTAGAAGCCCTTCAGCTGGAAGGCCCCTACTTTATAGAAGAGCGCCTCGCCCGCCATCGCGGCCCTTTCTTGCGGGCAGTGAAAGATGTGCCTGTAGGGGGAACTTGGTGGGAGATCCGCTACTTTCCCGCCTGCGAGCGCTATGCTTGGGCCTACTTGCCGGAAGGGGCCGGCCCACGGGCCTTCGCCTGGGGACACACGCCGCAGCAAGCCTTTCTTAACGCCTTATGGCATCACCCTCTTTCTCCTCAGGGCCAAGGACAGCCTCAGGGAAACCATTCCGATTTACAGTGAATTGACTACTCTCCACCCCACTGACTTGCTTCCGGCTAAGGGTAGGACGGGGCTTTAGGCGCATTTTTTTGGTAAAAATTAAGCAACTCTCTTCCCACGTATAGGGAACATGAAACCCCAGGCCGTCGCCCGTATTCTGGATGCCAACCTCGATCGAGCTCGTGAAGGACTACGGGTCTTGGAAGAATGGTTTCGTTTCGGCCTGGAAGAGGGAGAGCTCTCTGCCGAATGCAAGGCCATGCGCCAAGCCCTAGCCCGCTGGCACAGCGATCCCCTGCGTTTGGCCCGCGATACCCCCGCCGATCCAGGCACCCAGATCTCCCACCCCCAAGAGGAGCAACGGCGGGATCTCCGCCACCTCTTGCAAGCCAATTGCAGCCGTGTGCAAGAAGCCCTGCGGGTGTTGGAAGAATACGGCAAGTTGGCCGAATCCCACCACTGGGTGGCCCCTGGCCTGGCCAAGCTGGCCAAAGACATGCGCTATCGGCTCTACGTCTTGGAAAGTGAACTGCTGGGCGGATCCCTGCGGCAGCGTCTCCTGGCAGCCCATCTTTATTTGGTGACCAGCCCTGTGCCCCACTGGCTAGAGGTGGTGGAAAAATCCCTGCGGGGCGGGGTGACCCTGGTGCAATATCGCCGCAAAAACCTCCCCGACGGCGAGATGCTGCGGGATCTCAAGCAGTTGCGGCAACTGTGCAACCGCTACCAGGCGCTGATGATCGTCAACGACCGCGTGGATTTGGCTCTGCTCAGCCAGGCAGATGGGGTACACCTGGGCCAGACGGATCTGCCGGTGGCTGAAGCCCGACAACTGCTGGGATCCCAGCGGCTCATTGGCCTGTCCACCACCAACGCCGAAGAGCTGGCCCAAGCCCTGAACAGCGACGTGGACTACATTGGCGTCGGCCCCGTTTACCCCACCCCCACCAAAGCGGAGAAACCCCCTGCCGGCCTGGAGTACGTGCGCCTGGCTGCCGAGAAAGCCCACCTGCCCTGGTTTGCCATCGGCGGCATCGATCCCCACAACCTGCCCGAGGTGCGTCGAGCTGGGGCCACCCGTGTAGCTGTGGTGCGGGCTTTGATGGAAGCTGCCGATCCCACCCAGACAGCCCGCACCATGCTGGCCGAACTGCAAGGGATCCCTGCCCTATCCTAAAGATCAACCGTGAAGCTCAACCGTGAGCATTTTGCTGCTTATTGGCTGTTCCAATCCAAATGGTTTCTGAACAAGTGAGAGGAAGATGAAGTAAGGATGTTCTAAACTCCAGAGGCGATGACAGAAGCCGCAAGAAAAACAAATCCAGACAGCAGGGATCCTGCCCTGGTCGAGATCCCGGCGGAGCTGCAAGCAGGGCTGGTGACAGAGCTGGATTTGATGATCCGGGCCCGCTACCCCCTGGTTTACTTGGTCTCTCCAGAAGAAGAGCCTGCCGATGCCGTGCTAACCCAAGTAGCCAGACGGACAGACCCACCGCGGCAATTGTTGTTCTGGGACTTGGTGCGGGGCTGGCAAGATACAGGCGAGGATCGGGGCTCCATCATGGCGGCACTGGGGCGGGTGTGGCGCTCTGCCCCCAACGAGGACACCCTGTTTGTGCTGCGGGATCTGCACTTTGTGTTGCGCAACGCCAGCAGCGACAAAAACGCTCCCATCATCCGGGAGCTGAAAAACCTCAGCCGCGAGCTCAAGCGCACCCGCAAGATGCTGATCCTGCTCAGCCACACCCTGGAAGTGCCCAGCGACCTGGCAGAGGAGGTCACCGTCGTCGATATTCCCCTGCCCAATAGCGAAGAGATCAGCCGCCTCATCCAGCTCTACGTGGCCCCAGATAAACTCAAGCTTACCCCTCTAGCCCGCGAGCAACTGGTCAAAGCTTGTCAAGGGCTGAGCCGAGAACGTATTCGCCGCGTTTTGGCCCGCGCTTTGGCCGCCAAGCAGGAGGTCAATGAAGCCGATATCGACCTGGTGCTAGAGGAAAAAAAGCAGGCCATCCGCCAAACCGGCATCCTGGAGTTTTTCACCGCCCGCGAGACCCTCAAAAGCGTGGGGGGCCTAGATAATCTCAAGGCCTGGGTGCGAGTGCGGCAAGAAGCCTTTACCGAAGAGGCGCGGCGCTATGGCCTGCCCAACCCCAAAGGCGTGCTGCTGGTCGGGATCCAGGGCACCGGCAAATCCCTCTCCGCCAAGACCATCGCCAATGAGTGGCGGCTGCCCCTGCTGAGATTGGATGCCGGGCGGCTGTTTGCCGGCATCGTCGGCGAGTCGGAAAGCCGGGTGCGGCAGATGATCCAACTGGCAGAGGCGATGGCCCCCTGCGTGCTTTGGATCGACGAAATCGACAAAGCCTTTGGCAACATCACCAGCAGCGCCGATGGAGATTCTGGTACCAGCCGCCGGGTGTTTGGCAGCCTGATTACCTGGATGCAGGAGAAGACCAGCCCCGTTTTCATTGTGGCCACTGCCAACAACGTGCCGCTGCTGCCGCCAGAGCTGTTGCGCAAGGGCCGCTTTGACGAGATTTTCTTCTTGAACCTGCCCACCCACGCTGAGCGCAAAGAGATCTTCCGGGTGCATTTGCAGCGGTTGCGCCCCAGCCGCCTGCGGGAGTTCGACCTGGAAGCCTTGGCAGCCACAGCTCAGGACTTCAGCGGGGCCGAGATCGAGCAAGCCATCGTAGATGCCATGTACAACGCCTTTGGGGGCAGTGGCAGCGGCGCCCGGCGGGACTTTACCCAAGAGGATATCCTGCAGGCCATCCGCGAAACCGTGCCCTTGGCCTCGATTGCCCGCGACCAAATCGAGAGTCTTAAGTGCTGGGCTGCTCAAGCGGGCGCGAGAACGGCCTCTCAAGATGCCCAGGTGCTGCAGGAGATGAAGCAGTGTTTTGCCTCTTCTTGAGATTCAGAATGGGTGAAATCCACCTCCCAGCCCAAATAAGGCGGCTAGTATGCCAATACCCACAGCAACTCCAGCCGCTATCTTCAAGTTTTCTTCTAGGCTTTTAGCATCTGCCTTTTCCTTCATTGCAGTTAGCAAAAATAGCTGATCCTCCCCACTCAGCCCACTTAGGGGATATAGATTCGATAGGGACAGCTTTAAAATGATCGATCCTACTTCTACAGTGAAGCTCAAGCTGGGAAAGCTTCGAGTTCCTATCTTTCTCTATCTGGGCTATTACTGATTTTGCCTCTTCCTGTAGCTTCTTAGCGCTCTCAACTTGCGACTTGCTATATCCTTTATCAAAAATGGCCATAAAAAGACTAATAACTGAGATTAGAAAGAGCACAAGCCCGATTGAGCTACTTAAGGCACCAATGAACAAGCTCAGGACTAAAAGCGAGAGGGCACCCAGTATAGTGTCACTTTTGGTGGCAAAGGTATGATCAATTTTAGCTTCCTCTTGTTTTATTCCGATAGAGATCAAGTTTCTCCTTAACTCAGACTTAACTTGCTCTACTCTTTGGTTATAGTTGGCCTCGATGTTTTTCTTACGACGTTCTATCTCTTCTGCAGCTTCCTTTATCTTGTCGAAGTCAAAGGGCCAAGGTTTGCCATCTTGTGTGCTGTAACCGCGTTCTGCTTTTAAGTCTTGGTCATACCCGCTCCCTTTTGTGGGCGAAGTCTGGGAAAGCCTTTGGGAGTCATAGGCTTTTCGCTTCACAGGATCACTCAGGACCGAGTATGCTTCCTGAATAGACTTAAACTTTTCCTCAATGTACTGCCGCCCCTTAACAGGTGTATCTGGGTGAAGTTTATCGGGATGGTATTCTTTGGCAAGCCGCCTGTAGCTCTCTTTAATTTCTTCTAGAGTTGCATTGGGCTGTAATTCCAGCTCGCGGTAAAGGTCTTTCATGGGAGGATCCGGCGCAGGGGGCCTTGTGCCAGCTACTTTGATGCGGGGATCCTATTCCCTGAGGGGAAGCCTTGCAAAGTGCTACTCAATACCTAGACTCTTTTTTAAGCCTATTTTAGGGATCGGACAGCTCCAGCCAAGCAGCCCTTGGCTCCTCCCTCAG
>NZ_JANSIG010000072.1:0-14015 GCF_047461975.1 Synechococcus sp. R55.3
CTGGGTGGGCAAATGGATCTGCACCACCACGTAAAAATCCCCCCGTTCTCCGTTGCCTTTGGGAAATCCCCTTTCCGCCAGCCGCAACTTTCGCCCCGGCTGCATGCCAGGTGGGATCCGCAGCTTCACCACCCCATCCAAGGTGGGCACCTCCACCTGGGCGCCCAAAACCGCTTCGCTGGGGCTGATGGGCAGATCGCAGTAAACGTCGAATCCCTCTAGGCGATAGAAGGGGTGGTCTTTCAGCTCAATTTTAAGGTACAGATCACCGGCACCGCCGTTGGGGTTGGGGTGGCCTTGGCCGCGCAGGCGAATCCGCTTCCCTGGCGTAATTCCCGGCGGGATGTTTACCTCGAGCACGCGATCCCCGCCCACCCGCAGGCGACGCTTGCCCCCCTCAAAAGCTTCTGGAATGCTGATCTGGATGGTGGCCTCAGCATCGTAACTGGTGTTGCCGCTGGATCCCGAAAATCCGCTGCTGCGGTCTGTGGTTTGGCTGCGCACCCGGCCCAGCAGTTGATCGATGAAGTCTTGAAAATCATCAAATTGGCTGAAATCGACGCCACTCCCCCCAAATCCGCTCCCCCCAAAGTCTTGGCTGAAGGGGCTGCTGCTGTAGGTGTAGGCATCGCGGCTGGAGCGAAACCCGCCCTGCTGATAGTATTGGCCAAATTGGTCGTATTGCCTGCGCTTGCTGGGATCCGAGAGAACTTCGTAGGCTTCGTTAATGTCTTTGAATTTCTCTTCAGCCGCTTTGTCGTTGGGGTTGACATCTGGGTGATACTTGCGGGCTAGGCGCCGATAGGCTTGTTTCACCTCATCGGCAGTGGCCGTTTTGCTGACCCCCAAAATCTTGTAGTAGTCCTTAAAGTTTTGCATGGAGGCGTCCGCAGGCAAATCGCTGAGAGTGGGCAGAAAACCACGAGGCTAGGCGTCCCCGGCAAGGGCTCCTTCCCTCCGACCTACTGAAGAAAATGAGGAGGCGGGCTAGACGCCATCGCCCATCCCGTCCCTCCTCATTATCGGCGCTACAAGTAAGGGCGGGATCCGCCCTGGGCCCGCAGCCCACGGAGGGATCCCTGAGCAGTCACTTGCTCTCGGTGAAGTCGGCATCGATCACATCATCGCTGCCGCCGGAGGTTTTCCCTGAGCCGGGAGTGGGGCCAGAGGAGGCCCCCGGCTGTTGATACAGCTCGCTGCTCATGGCGTAGAGAGCCTCTTGCAGCTCCCGCTCTTTGCTCTGGATGGCGCTGTCGTCCTCCCGCTGGATGGCCTCCCGCAGTTCTCGCACCAGAGTCTCGATTTGGCTGCGTTTGCTGGAGGAGATCTTGTCGCCCAACTCCTTCAACTGCCGCTCGGCTTGGTAGGCCAGCGAGTCGGCCTTGTTGCGGCGCTCAATTTTCTCCCGGCGGGCCCGGTCTTCGGCAGCGTATTTTTCTGCCTCAGCAATCATGCGCTCCACCTCTTTGCTATCCAAAGTAGAGGCGCCGGTGATGGAGATGCTCTGCTCTTTGCCGCTGCCTTTGTCTTTGGCCGTCACCTTGAGGATGCCATTGGCGTCGATGTCGAAGGTGACCTCGATCTGCGGCACACCGCGAGGGGCCGGCGGGATCCCGTCCAGCTTGAAGCGGCCCAGAGATTTGTTGTCGCGGGCCAGCTCTCGCTCCCCTTGCACCACGTGGATTTCCACAGAGGTCTGCCCATCTTCGGCAGTGGAGAAGATCTCCGACTTGCGGGTGGGGATGGTGGTGTTGCGCGGGATGAGCTTGGTGGCCACACCGCCCAGGGTTTCCACCCCCAAGGACAAGGGGGTGACATCCAGCAGCAGCACGTCTTTGACTTCGCCCGCCAGCACACCCGCTTGGATGGCCGCCCCAACCGCCACCACCTCATCGGGGTTGACACTTTGGTTGGGTTCTTTGCCCAGCAGCTCCCTCACCAGCCGCTGCACCGCCGGAATGCGGGTGGATCCCCCCACCAGCACCACTTCGTTGATGTCGGCCTTGGTGAGCTTGGCATCCCGCAGGGCTTGTTCCACCGGCCCCTTGCAGCGCTCCAGCAGGTCGGCACAGAGGTGTTCAAATTGAGCGCGGGAGAGCTTCAGCTCTAGGTGTTTGGGCCCATCGGCAGTGGCAGTGATGAAGGGCAGGTTGATGGTGGTTTCGGAAACGCTGGACAGCTCGATCTTGGCTTTTTCCGCAGCTTCCGTTAGCCGTTGCAGCGCCTGCCGGTCTTGCCGCAGGTCGATCCCTTCCATTTGCTTAAACTGCTCGGCCATCCAATCGACGATCTTCTTGTCGAAGTCATCGCCGCCCAACTGCGTATCGCCGCTGGTGGATTTCACCTCGAAAACACCATCCCCCACTTCCAGGATGGACACGTCGAAGGTGCCGCCGCCCAGGTCGAAGACGAGGATGGTCTCGTTGTTGCGCTTGTCCAAGCCGTAGGCCAAAGAGGCTGCTGTCGGCTCGTTGATGATGCGCAGCACTTCCAAACCGGCAATGCGGCCCGCATCTTTGGTGGCCTGCCGCTGCGAGTCATTAAAGTAAGCAGGAACCGTGATCACCGCTTGGGTGACCGGTTGGCCCAGGTAGCGGCTGGCATCATCCGCTAGCTTGCGCAGCACCATGGCCGAAATCTCTTCCGGCGCAAATTCCTTGTTCAGGCGGGGTGCGTACAGTTTGACATTGCCCCGCTCGTCCCGCCGCACCTGGTAGGAGACCCGCTTGGAATCGGCATTCAGCTCATCGTACCTACGACCGATGAACCGCTTAACCGAGTAAAACGTGTTTTCCGGGTTGAGCACCGCTTGGCGGCGGGCCATTTGGCCCACCAGGCGCTCTCCATCTTTGGTGAAGGCGACCACCGAGGGTGTGGTGCGAGTACCCTCAGCATTGGCGATGACGGTGGGGACACCCCCCTCCATTACGGCGACAACCGAGTTGGTTGTGCCCAGGTCAATTCCTACAACTTTTCCCATCGGCTCCTTATTCTCCTCTTCTTGAGTACATTGCTTCGGTTACCGCCGCCAGCCTGTGTGAAGTAGCTTGGGCAGCCAATCTGTGAAAATCCGGCAGATGCTTGGTCACTTCCTGGGTCGATCCTAACCAGCTGGTTGGCGAGGCCAGGGCGAGAATGCCGCCCATTTCTCGGGGCTGAAGGGCAGACCGGTTACGGATCTCCGTACCTGCAGCAGCCTTGCTTTCGGTGCCGCTTGGGGTATGGCCTGGGTTGGCAGCTATTGGCAACTCTTGGGGGACTGCTGCCAGGCTAGCTCTGGATAAGCTGCAGCGCCTCCAGGCCGCGGTTCACAACGGTTGCGGCCAGGGGCAGGTAGCCCATCTCCTCGGCCAGGGCTTGTCCTTCGGTAAGGGCCCAGCGGAGCACAGCTTGCAGGGCGGCGGCCATGGCGGGATCCGAGTACCGGCGGTAGGTCAGGATCCAGGTGTAGGTGACGATGGGATACGCTCCAGGGCCAGCGGGATCCGGCACAAAAGCCCGCAGGTTTTCCGGCAGCTCAATTTCGCTCAAGGCCAGGGCCGAGGCTTCCGGGGAGGGGAGAATGAACTCGCCGCGGCGGTTCTCCAGAGCTGCCACCGACAGATCCAGCTCGCGGGCATAGACCGACTCCACGTAGCCGATCACCCCTTCGCTGAGAAGCATTTGGGCGCTCATGCCCTCGTTGCCTTTCACCCCAATGCCCACCGGCCACTCCAGCGACATGCCAGCACCGACTTCCGAGGCCCAAGCCGGATCGATGGCCGCCAGGTGGCGGGTAAAGGTATCGGTGGTGCCGCTGCCATCGGAGCGGTAGCAGACGGTGATGGGCAGATCGGGAATGGTTAGCTCCGGGTTCAGGGCCAGGATCTCCGGATCCCGCCACTGGTCGATTTGGCCGCGAAAGATCTTCACCAAAACGGGTCGAGACAGCTTGAGTCCAGAAGGGATCCCCGGCAGGTTGTAGCCTACGGCAATGCTGCCTGCGGTCATCGGGATCATGACCACACCCCGCTTCACCTCGGCGATCTCGGCATCGGTCATGGCCACATCACTGGCGGCAAAGTCCACTGTCTGGTCAATAAATTGCCGGATCCCAGCGGCGCTGCCCACCGGTTGGAAATTGATCTCCACCTTGGGATCCACCTGGCGGTAATCGGAAAACCAGCGCAAGTAAAGAGGAGCCGGAAAGGTGGACCCGGCCCCGTTGATCAGCAAAACTTTGTCGGAGGACTGGCTGCCGGAGGCAGGAACGGGATCCCTGCCCCTGGGTTGGTCAGAACGGGATCCCCTTTGGCAGGCGCTCAAGGTAGCGCCGGTGGCCAATAAAGAAAGCAACACTTCTCGGCGACGGAAGCGGGGCAGTTGAGCCATGGTTCAGGTTCTCCGAGGTCACCGCCCCGATCCTTGTCTTGCCCACGGGGCCCTGTCAAGGGTTGCCGGCGAGAGCTCTTGGGATCCCGTGCGTGGCCCACTTTCCCCAGGTGGCTGTCTTTCCCTCTGTACCATCCCCGTATTCCTCGCTACGCTTCCCAGCAAAAGTCGGGATCCGACCCAAGCTCAGAAAGGAGAGACGGAAAACGGAGAATTCAAGAGGAAAATCAAGAAAAACAGCGCAAACAAGAGATTGAGCGAGATGACTTCTGCGGCAGTTGAATAGAGATCCTCAAGCTAAACCCTTGTCTGGCAAGGCTTAGCGGTTTTTGGGCCTGAGTCCCCCCGCATTGGAAAAACCTTGACATATTCTGGAATAGGGCAATATATTGTGGATTCTGTGCAGAAATCCTGCGCTGTTCACATCTCGGTATCTGGGGGACTACTATGCCGACTTTGACTCGTTCTCCCTGGACACTGCGAGACAGCGAAAAGCTCTATCGCATCTCAGGTTGGGGGGATCCCTACTTCCGTATCAACGCCGCCGGTCATGTGGAGGTGACCCCACAGGGCTTACAGCAGCAGGAACCGGGCATTGACCTGTACCACTTGGTGATGGATCTGGTGGCGCGGGGCCTGCAGTTGCCCCTCTTGATTCGCTTTCCCGAGATCGTGGCCGACCGCATGCGGCAAATTTGCGAGAGCTTTCAGCAGGCCATCCAGCGCTTTGGCTACCCCAACGTGTATCGAGGGGTCTATCCCGTCAAGGTGAACCAGCAGCGCCACCTGGTAGAAGAAGTGGTGAAACACGGTCGTGCCTACCACTTTGGCCTGGAGGCGGGATCCAAACCGGAGCTGTTGATTGCCCTGGCTCTGCTGGATACTCCTGGGGCTTTGTTGATCTGCAACGGCTACAAAGACCGCGACTTTATGGAGACGGCCCTCTTGGCCCAGCGGCTGGGGCGCACCCCGATCATCGTTTTGGAGCGGCTGCAAGAGCTGGAGCTGGTGCTGCAGGCTGCCGACCAACTGGGCATCGACCCCATCTTGGGGGTGCGGGCCAAACTCTCGGCCCAAGGGAGCGGGCGCTGGGGCACCTCGGCTGGGGATCGGGCTAAGTTCGGCCTCACGGCCACCGAGATTTTGCAAGTGGTGGAACGGCTGCGGGAAGCGGGCAAGCTGCATTGTCTACGCCTGTTGCACTACCACATCGGCTCCCAGATCTCGATGGTGAGCGTGCATGGACGAGCCGTGCGGGAAGCCAGCCAAATCTACATCGAACTCACCAAGCTGGGGGCACCCATGGGCTACCTGGATATCGGCGGTGGCTTGGGGGTTGATTACGACGGATCCCAGTCCCCCAATCCTTTTTCCCAGAGCTACAGCATGGAGGACTACGCCGCCACCGTGGTGCAGACCGTGCTCACCGCCCTAGAACCCCACGGGATCCAGCCGCCGGTACTGGTGACCGAAAGCGGACGCGCCCTGATGTCCCACCAGTCGGTGCTGGTGTTTGACGTGCAAGATGTCAACGCTGCCAGCCCCTACCCGATGCCCACCCAGCTTACTTCCGATGCAGAGGTGATCCAGAAGCTAAACCAGCTTTACTACCAAATCCAGCCCGATACTCTGGTGGTCAATTACCGCCGTTGTCAGGAGCTGAAGGAGGCTGCTCTGCGTCAGTTCACCGAGGGATCCCTCAGCTTGCAGGAGCGAGCTGAAGTGGAGCGGCTGTTCTGGAACTGCTCCGACAAGATCTGCACCTTGGCCTACGAGCAGCACCAAGCGGGGCATCCGGTGGCGGTGGATCTCTTGGATCTGGACGAAATGTTGGCCAGCATCTACTACGGCAATTTCTCTCTATTCCAATCCCTGCCCGATAGCTGGGCCATCGACCAGGTCTTCCCCATCATGCCGATTCATCGTCTGGATGAGGAGCCACGCCAATGGGCCACCCTGGCGGATCTGACCTGCGACAGCGACGGCAAGATCAACCGCTTCTTCGGCGAAGATGGGCAGATCACCTCGGTCTTGCCGCTGCACGACCCCAACGGACATCCCTACCTGCTGGGGGTGTTTCTGGGGGGCGCTTACCAGGAGATTCTCGGAGATCTGCACAACCTGTTTGGCGATACCAACGCGGTGCATATCCGCTCCCGCCCCGGCGGCTACCACGTTTCCCAAGTCATCAAGGGGGACACCATTGGCGAAGTGCTGAGCTGGGTGCAGTACAACAGCGAAGATCTGGTGGAGACCCTCCACCACGCCACCGAAGCCGCCCTACAACGGGGGCAGATCAGCCTATCCCAGGCCCGCGCCTTGCAACGGCACTTTGAAGACAATCTGCGGGCCTACACCTACTTGCACTGAAGGTGGTGTTCCTCGAAAAAATCCCTAAAACCAAACAGGGATCCCGGCCTAAAACCGGGATCCTTTTTGCTTCCAGATCAAACCAAATCAAAACCAGATCAAAAATTTGTCGATCACAGACGCACCGGACTGTCCAAAGCCAAGTTAATCGTTTGGTTAGGGCGCAACACCACGACTTGAGGTGCTGTGATATTGCCCACCGCCACTCCGGCTCCGGCTCCGCCAATGACCCCTAAGGCAGAAACGCCTCCTGTGAGCAAGCCCAGCACCGTACCCCCCACAGCACCAATGGCTGCATCTTGAGCAATCGCTTCGGCAGAATAGTGGCGCGGGTCTTTGTCGTCGTGGATCAAATCAGAAGACATCTGTACCGAGTAAAGTCGCCCATTGACAATCAAAGCCGTGCCGAAGAACCTGGCCCCTCCCTGAGTCGGTCGCAAGCTGCCTCGCACCTCGCTGCCTGCTGGGATTACCAATTGGCCGCTGCCGTTGTAGATGTCCTGAGCCACCCGCAGGGTAAGTGGGTGGGTGCTGTTGGGGCTGAAGTACTGGGGCTCTTCTCCCTTGAAGCTTTGGACGGGAATGATGGTGCCCGGCTGCAGTTGGCGCACTCCCAAATCAAACAAGTGCTGGGCAGAAGCAGATGGCATTGTCAACAGACCCAAGCTGGGGATGGCTAAGCCAATCATCGCTGCCGAAAGAACACGAATGCTCATAAAAATTCTCCGGTAAATGTTCGATCAAGATCCCAACGGAAACACAAGCCCTTGCGGGCCATCTTAAAGATCAAGCCCGACGAACAAAGCTAATTAACGCCAACAAAACCAAAGCCCCAATCGTGGCCATCAACAAGCTTCCCAACAGGCCCGTAGCCGACAGGCCAAGTAAATCGAAGAGGAATCCTCCAAAAAATGCCCCGCAAACACCAACAATTATGTTGCCTATCAAGCCAAAGCCATAGCCGCGTCGGATATTTCCTGCCAGCCAACCTGCTAGGGCTCCGATTAGGAGAAACCAAAGTATGCTGTTCATAGAACCTACTTCCTCAAGGTATGCCGTTCCTACAGATTACCCCTTGTTGCAAGAAAATAAATGCTCCAAGAACCAACCTTCTATACACTCGGCACACTTGACGGCTACTTACCAAATTGGTAGCCTTTGCCGAGAACAGATGGTTATTTGTCTTTTGATAACAGACCTCTATGGAGATAAAGATAAGAATCTTGTGAATGATTATGAAAGGGATCCCCCGCTCGCTGCGACTTCACAGCCCCCAGGCCCTAAACAAAAAAAGACTGGCAGTGTGAGGTCTACCAGTCTGAGTCAGTTCCCTGTGAGTGAGCTGATGCCGTCGTTGCCAACGTCTTCAACCCGATTCCCAGTTTGTGTTGCTTTTTGCCATTTCGAAGTGATTCAGATCACTTGAAACTTGAGGAGCCCGCAGCTTTGGCGAGCACTCCTGTCCTGATTTCTTCGTACAGGGATCCCCAATCCCCACCCCTACGAACCCTGAGGCGACAAAGGGAGCATCTCAAAACAAAGGCAACTGCTCCTCTTCTGCTGAGGCAGGGCTTGAAGCTCCCGGCTCCTCCCAGTTGGGATCCCAGTCCTGCAAGGGATCCGCATATTCCTCCAACAACTGACGGGCGGCGGCCAGCAAATCGTTGTGCAAGGGGGCCAGATCGCTGCGGTTGGCCAAATACTGCTCCAGAGCCGTCAGGGGCTCAAGTCGGTTGGGATCCAAGCCCGGCAAACGGATACGGCTGGGGCTGACCACTTCTGGGGCGATGGTGTAGCTAAAAGCAGGGGCAAGAGCGTTGTGCAAAGCCCGCTCATCAATGCAGTCTAGCTGGTCGGGGCGTATGCGGTAGATCAACCGCAGGATGGAGCCGGCCACGGGGGCCTTGGCGATGGCGGCCAGCAGCTTGGACTGCGCCTGCTGGGGTGGATCTGCGCTCAGATCCAGGCGAATGGTGTGAAAGGTACGGGTTGGCAGGGGCAAAAATTCATAGCTGGCCCCCGTAGGGGTGACTTCCACCAGCACACAGCCTTTTTCCTCTTTTTCTTCGCCAAAATCCACCCGCTCAATGCTGCCGGGATAGAGCATCAAGGGATCCCGACACAGCACCTGGTGACGGTGGACATGCCCCAAGGCAACATATTGGTAGGCAGGTCGAGCCAGCAGCGAAAGGGGCACCGTAAATCCTCTGCCCACCGAAAGATGGCGTTCTGCTCCGTAGCGGGCTGTCTCCACCATGACGTGAGCCAACAAAATCGCCGGGATCCCTGGCTGCAGGGTGCGGATCTCCCCTTCTAGGGCTAGGCGGAGGCGCTGCAGGAGCTGATGCGCGAGGATTTCCCCTTCAAGCGCCAAGCTTTCCTGTTGGGCGAGTAGAGCAGAGCGACTCAGCCAAGGTAAAGTGGTCACCTGCACCGGGCCACCGCGAGTTTCGATCCGATGAGTTTCCAGTCTGTCCCCCACAATAAAGCCTGAGACCCCCAAAGCGCGGTAGATAGCCAGGCTGTTGCCTCCCTGTCCCTGCCCGTACTGATCGTGGTTGCCCACCAACAGGACGGTTGGGATCCCAGCATCGGCCAAGCGGCGAAACTGCTGGGCAAAAAGCTCTTGATGGAGAGGGGGGGGTGTCGCATCGGGGAAAGCATCGCCCCCAAACAACACCAGATCCACCGCTTGGTTGAGAGCATGGTCAATGCACAAGCGCAAAGAAGCTACAAAATCTTCCAAACGGGTATTCAGGCCGGTAGCTGGGTTAATGTGGCCGTAGGCGAGACCACTGCCCAGATGAATGTCGGAAAGATGTAGCAACCTTACCATCTTGGGCGCTCTTGGAGACTTTGCAGCTCTCCCATCTGTTGGGATAAACCTTGCCGTTCGCGTTAGCGGGACGGAGTCCTTTGGTTGTCTAGAATCGCAGACCCAGGGTTGAACAATCTCCGCTTAAGCTTGCCGACGGGGCCTGGCTCGATCCAAACGCAAAGGCCGACCCATGAATTCTTGCCCGTTCGCGCTCTCAATAGCTTCATCTTCCTCGGCCTCGGTTGCCAGATCCACAAACGCGAAGCCTCGTGTCTGCCCGGTTTCTCGGTCTATCGGGATTGTAACCGACTTAACGTTCCACCTCTGCTGGAAGAAAGCTTTTAGTTCTTCTGTTGAGGCTTTATAGTTTAGGTTCCCCACAAAAATGGTCATAGCAATTCAAGCAAAGTAAGTCACCAATCAGCAAGGGTGGCAACAAAGCTCCAGAGTACTTCACTTCTATCATGGAGCCCTGCCGAATCGCCGAACATGACGGGATGTAAAGGGATCCCTGCCGGAAAATCTTCCCCCTTCCCCATCCAAAATGCACCTTTGTCCAACTTGACGGGCCTGTACTTTTTCTGCCACTGGGTTGAGGTTCTCTGCCCTCGCCTCGGCCAAGCTCCCTTCCGGCACGTCGAGATCCGGCATCTTGTCACGTTGTTGCGATTTGTTAAGATATGTATTATCCTGCTTGCACTACCTGGCCAGATCTGCGCTGTTGGAACTCTTTGCAGACCTCTCTACCTGAGCACCCTGAGGTGATAATGATGGATGAAACGCTAGAGCTCTCTTTGGAGCAGCAATTTCGCCAGCGGGCTTTCGAGACCTTGGTTTCTCGCATGAGCCCCGAGCAGGCCAAAGACATTTTGGTCAAACTGCACAAGCAAATGCTGTTGCAGGAGGCCACTTACCGCCAACTGCTCCGTCATTCCCTCAGCGCCTGATGCACGCCCTTTCGCTTCCCACCTGGTGGATTCACGTTGCCAGTGTTTTGGAGTGGATCGCTGCTGTTGTTCTCGTGTGGCAATTTGGGGAGCGGGTGGGCCAGCCCGAATGGCGAAGTTTGAGCTGGGCGATGCTGCCCGCTTTGTCGGGGGCAATGTGCGCAATCACCTGGCACTGGTTTGACAACGACCCCAAGTTGGACTGGGTGGTCACTGCACAGGCCAGCTTCACCTTGCTGGGCAACTGCACCTTGGCTTGGGCTGCTTACCGCATTTGGCGGGCTGAAAGGGTGGATGAGCCTGCACAGAAGGGGGATCCCGACTAGGCGATGAACAGTTTATTTGCCCTCTCTCTGTTCCCTTACTTGGTCTTTTTATTCTTCCTGTCGCGGCTGCGCCGGATCCCACGTTTGGCTTTGGTTGGATTTTGGCTGTTGTTGCTTTTTGTGGCCGTCAGCATCCCGGCAGGGCTGTACGCTCAGATGCACTACGGCACTTCCCTGGCCAATGTGGATCCCTTGCATGGAGGGGCAGAGGCTTTTCTCACCCTCTCCAATATTTTGGTGGCCTTGGGCTTTAAGCAGGGAATTGACCAACAGGCCCAACGACTTCCAGAGGCTGGCGACGGCAACCCTGAGCCATGATCATCCCAAACAGGTCCCTACCTCCTCTTCAAAATCAAAAAGGAGAAGAGAGTTAGGCAACAGTGGTTTCGGCGCAACTGGGACTGAATGTAGAATAGGGATCCAGGCCTGATACCTGCTGTTATTCTGTGAGATCTGCCAGATGGTGGCTACCCTTTCTGTTGCCGTTCCCAAAGTGAAGCTGAAGCATCCGCCCCTGCGCATTTATCGCATGGGGGACAAGGTGCTGCGGCAGCCGGCCAAGCGCATCAGCCAGGTCAACGACGAGATCCGCCAGCTTGCCCGGGACATGCTGCAGACCATGTACAGCTTTGATGGGATTGGTCTGGCGGCTCCGCAGGTTGGCATTCCCAAGCGCATGATTGTGGTGGATCTTTATCCCGATAAGCCGGAGGTGCCACCGCTGGTGCTGATCAACCCGGAGATCCGGGAGTACATTGGCGAGGCCGTTGCCGGGCAGGAGGGTTGTCTAAGCATTCCGGGGGTGTTTTGCGAGGTCGTGCGCCCAGAAGGGATTGTGGTTTCGTTTAAGGATGAAACGGGGCGGCCCCGCACCCTTCGAGCGGACGATTTGCTGGGGCGGGTGATCCAGCACGAAATCGACCACCTCAACGGCGTGTTGTTTGTGGATCACGTGGAAAACGAGCTGGTGCTGGATCAAGAGCTGCGCAAACACGGCTTCCAGATGCAGGATGTGCAACGCAAAGGCAAGCCCTCTGCTGTTCCCCGTTGAAGCCTTTCCAGACTAGTCCGGACGACTGTCGGTTTGGTTTAGTGTTGCAAGCGCTGGGCCAAGAGCTGCTCTTCCAGAGCGGCAATGCGGTTGTAGGCAGCGGTTAACTGGGCACTCAGGCGCTGTATTTGGGCTTCGGGGGCCAGCTCATGCCCCATGCTGCGGTTGCTCACCACGGTGGGTTCATCATCCAGCAGGAAGTTGTGGCTGCCATCTTCCACCAAGTCTGAGATTAGAACGCTGTAACGGGAGGGGGCGGGGGTGTTTTTTTTGGCTTCCTGGGTAGCCAGGAGAACAGCCACCACCTGCTCGGGCATCCGCTCGATGGCAGCTTTTAGCTCCTGTATTTGCGACTCCAGACGCTCAAGGTAGTGCTGCACTGCTTCGCTCATAGCTGCCCCAGTTTTCGACTACCTTCATTGAAAAAGGCAAATTTCGGATCCCCTCTTCTTCCCCCAGATCATTTAACGATTGCTTCCGGGAGGTGTTCCCCGAAACTCCTGGGTTCTCTCACAAGCCACAATTGAGGTGTGCATTTTCCGGAGATTTTGGTTTTCCGGTTACCCATTTCCCAAGCAAAAATCTGTGCAGATGCAGGATGCTGTTCAGGGATCCCGACCGCGGGGCTATACCTTGCCGGTTTTCGCCGTTGCTTCGGCCAGAGCTGCTCTTCACCACCTTCTGGGGATCCCTTTGGAGAAGGAAGGGGGGCGCTTGGCGATTGCGGTGCAGGCTGAGCCCCAGTCCCCTGAGGCTCGGATCCACATCCCGGTGGAGCAGGTAGCTGCCTTGGAGAAGACAACAGCTCTGGCCATTACCCGCTCGGATCCCGGCCCCCACCTGGATCTCACCCGCGACACACCGGTCTGGGCTTGGGTGAGGTTGGAGGAGAGGGATCCCGAGGATCCCCCCTTGATCTTGGAAGCCGGGGAAGGGCTGGGGCGACGCACCGATGGCAGCCCGGCCATTTATGCCTATGCCCGCCGTTTGTTTGAGATCAATCTTTTGCCCGGGATCCCAGAGGGCTGCCGCCTGCGGGTGCGCATCATTTTGCCGGAAGGAAAGCTCCTGGCGGAGCGCACCTCCAATGCCGCTTTTGGGGTGCTGGAAGGGCTGGCCCTGTTGGGAACGCGGGCGGAGGTGGAGCCTTCCTCAAGTGTTGAGAGCTTAGAGCAAGCCCGCCAAGAGCTGCAACAAAAGTTGGAGCGGCACAAGCATTTGATCTTTTGCGTGGGCAGCCATGGGCAGCAGGTGGCGCTGGGGCAAGGGATCCCGGAAGACCAGATCCTGCGAGTAGCCAATTGGATAGGGCCGTTGCTGGTGGAAGCGGCGCTGCGGGGGGCGGAGTCCATTCATTTGATCGGCTACCACGGCAAGCTGATCAAGCTGGCAGGGGGGATCTTCACCACCTCTAGCCACGTGGCCGATGCCCGCTTGGAAATTCTGGCGGCAGCCCTGATCCGGCGCGGGGGAACGGCAGAACAGGCGCGGCAGGTGTTGGAGTTGCGGACAGTAGAGGCAGCGGTGCACTATCTGGATGGCCTTGGCTGGGCAGCACCCGTGATGCAGGAGTTGGCCCGTCAAATCCTGGAGCGAGCCGCAGGCTATGTGCAGAAATACGCCAGCCGATCCCTGCCCTTGCGGGTGACGTTGTTCGACCGACAGGGGCACATCTGCGCCCAGGCTGGGATCCCATAATGAGGTCATTTCGATTGAGACGAGGACATTGCAATCCCCCCGGATCCTCAACCATTTTTCTCCCGAAGTGTCTTAAGCGCTCCGTGCCGCCAAAGGCAACCACCCCCGGCTCCTCTCCCTTTAGTCCGTGCTCCAAAAGTCAATCCCTCTGCTCGAAACCCGCTGAGCAACGGTGGATCCCGGCCAAGACCACATAGGAGAGCGTTACGGCTGAGGAAGCAGATCCACTTTCCCAGCCACTGCCAATCAGACTCAGGTTGGCACTGGGATCCCACACCTAGTTCCCGGAGATGTTGACACTATCCACCCGCCAGCGAGTGGCCGAGCCGGAAGCTGTACCAGAAGAGCGATAGCGGAAGGCAATGTAAACACGGTTGGAAGGCTGGATCCCAGCCAGAGAAATCGGGCCGGAGTCGACGAAGCTGCCCGTAGAG
>NZ_JANSIG010000072.1:14115-16743 GCF_047461975.1 Synechococcus sp. R55.3
AGGCAATGTAAACACGGTTGGAAGGCTGGATCCCAGCCAGAGAAATCGGGCCGGAGTCGACGAAGCTGCCCGTAGAGCCCGTAGAGAGAGTGGGAATCGTCAGAGCAGTCCAAGTGGCTGCATTCACTGCCGCTGGAGTGCCTGCACCGCTGTAGTTGGTGGAGTAAAGAACGCTTAGTTGTTGCGAAGGAGGAAGGCCGTTATCGCTAAAAGAACTCTGATTGCGGAAGGTCAGAACTGGGTTGCTGACGGAAGCCAGGTTCAGAGGAGGAGTGATCAGCCAGTCATTACCCGGTTGCTGACCGTTGAAAGCGTTGGCCTCGGCAAGGGAGTTGACACAACGCCAGGAACGACTGGTGTCGCCGTCCACATCCACAATCTGCCAGCCGGCTGGAGCAGGGTTGCAGTTATCAAAGCCTTCAGTCAAAGGCAGGTTAACGGAAGGAGGAGTTGGTGTCGGTGTGGGCGTCGGCGTCGGTGTGGGCGTCGGTGTCGGTGTGGGCGTCGGCGTCGGTGTTGGGGCCGGAGTCAGGTTCAAGCCAACGAGCACCGGATCGTGGTCGGAAGAGCGGAAGGGATCGCTGGCGTAGAAGAGGCTCTGCTGAGAGGGACTCTTGAAGCTCAGGGTGTAGTCCAAGCTCACGGGCTCATCAGCGTTGATGTGCCACTTAGCTGAGCCTGTAACTTGGGGTCTCAGACTGCTGTTGGCCAGGGCATGATCCAGAGATCCCCACTGTCCTTGGAAGCTAAAGGAGTAGCTGTTGGAGCCATTGAGGTTGATGAACCCGCCCGCCTCCAGAGTTTTGATCGGATCCTCCATAGCGTAGGAGTTGAGATCCCCCATAATCAACACATCCGGATCGGTGGAGCCAGTTGGATTGGTGGCGAGCCAGCTCAAGAGTTGCTGAGCGGCCCGGGTGCGGTTGCCGTTGCAATTGCCTTGGAAGGGATCGTTGTCAATAGGATCGCAGGGAGAAACCTTGGACTTGAAGTGGTTGACCACAACAGTGAAGGTGGCGTTGTTGCTCCGCTGCCGGAAGGTTACAGCCAGAGGAGGACGATGGAAGCGTCCGGGGCCTTGGGTGAATTCCCCTGTGTCCAGGAAGGCCGGGTTAGTGCCGGGGGCAATTTCAACCGTAGCTGGCTTGTAGATAAAGCCGTTGGTGATGGCATCGCCGCCCAGGTTGGGCACTCCAACATTCACAAAGGCGTAGGTTCCTGCCCCCATGACCTGGTTGAGCCCGTTCACCAAATCCTGAATGGAACTATTCGAACCGTATCCATCGTTTTCTAACTCGTTGAGGCCTACGATATCGGCATCCATGCGGCGAATAGCCTCGATGAGCTTATCCCGCTGGCGGGTGAACTCGGTGGCGTTGCTGGCTCCCCGACAGGAGGAGTTATTGGGGAAGCAGGCGTTGCCGAAGGTGTTGAAGTAGTTGAACAGGTTAAAGCTAGCTACCCTCAGGGAGCCCCCTACTGAGGGTGGGTTTTGCGGGCGAGGGTTGGTGGCTGTAAACCTGGGCAAGTTGTTGGGATCATTGGGGTGGATACGGTAGTCGATGGTCGCATCCACATCGCCACTGACATTCCGGCCTCGCAACTGGGTCATGATCCCGGTGATGTTGCTGACGCGATCGCCGCCGCGCACAGTGTTAGCCGCGCTCAGGTCACCCGGAGTGGGGTAGATAACCGGATCTGGGTTTTGGGTGAGCAGCCGGTCATCAATGCGAATCCGCTTTCGGTCGTTTTCCGCTTGAATGGCAGCTGCCTGGCTGGGAGCCGCAATTTGCGTAGGAGTGAACAACCGCTCTGTGGCCACACTCAGCTCCCCGTGGCGTCCCAGCAAGAAGGAGTCGGTTACAAACAGGGGCTGATTTCCAAATGTGACCAGCATTCCTTCCAGAGCTTCCCTTTGCTCCGCAGTCAGCGGTAGAGAGATCTGCACTGGGGCCGGCAACGGATTGTCAGAGCTACAGACAGTAAAGCTGGTGACGTTGGAGAGCTGGGTTTGCTGGCGGAACTCAGCAACCGTTCCGGTCACCTGAACCCTATCCCCAAGCCTGACGTTATTAGCTGTGCCACTGAAAACGAAGATGCCATCTGATGTGGCGGGATTCCCGTCACCATCATCTTGTAGGTAGTAGCCCTGGAGATAGGTTTGGCCAGCCACCCCCTCATTTTCAAAGTCTCCTACTACGATTCCAGAAACCGTGACTGTTTGGTTCACCAGGGGGGAAGTGAAGCCAGTGCCCTGGACAGTGCCAACTGGGATCAGGTTGGCGTTGGGATCACAGCCTCCCGGCGTGGGCGTCGGTGTTGGCGTGGCTGTGGGTGTTGAAGTCGGGGTCGGTGTGGGCACAGGTGTAAGTATTGGCAAAAGAGTTCTTCTGGAGCCGCGCCCTTGCAGAGAAACCAAAAGCACCAAACCAAAAACTAGCACCGCAATTGATTGGGCAACACGACGCGAAGTAACCCTAGACCACATCTGCTTCACTCCTCCCGAAACTTCAAAGGATCCCGTATTTTTACCGTCTGTATGGATACCATCTTCAGCTAGAAATCGCAGGAGCCCCGCACTGTACCCGTAGGGTCAGTGTCGGGAGGAATGCGGAAGTTATGATAGAA
>NZ_JANSIG010000073.1:0-11125 GCF_047461975.1 Synechococcus sp. R55.3
GATGGCTCAGGCGTGATTTGAACACGCGACCAAGGGCTTATGAGTCCCCTGCTCTACCGCTGAGCTACTGAGCCAGGACAGCGCTTAACTAGAATAGCACTCTTGGGCCAGAACTGCTGCTTGGAAAGTCCCCTCAGCCCCCTCTCGGGAGAGAAGCCACAGACATAGCCACGCCTATCGGCAGGTCAGGGCAGCTTCGTAAACCCGTCGGTTGGCCGCGAGAGACTTCTCCAAATCCACCAGTGGGCGAGGGTAGTCCACCCCCAATCGGACTCCAAATTGCTTCTGCTCGGCAGCAGTGAGGCGATAGGGCTCGTGGATTTTATCCCCCGGGATCCCGGCCAATTCCGGCAACCAGTGGCGCAGATAGTCTCCTTTGGGATCGTACTCGCGAGATTGTTTGGGGATGTGGAAGTAGCGGAAGCCGCGGGCATCGTTCCCTACGCCGGCGGTGTAGTTCCAATTGCCGTAGTTGCTGGCCACGTCGTAGTCGATGAGCAGCGACTCAAACCACTCAGCGCCCATGCGCCAGTCGATGCCCAGGTTCTTGGTCAAAAAGCTGGCCACATTCTGCCGTCCCCGGTTGGACATAAATCCGGTAGCCGCCAGCTCCCGCATGTTGGCATCCACCAAGGGGTAGCCCGTCTCACCCCGACACCAAGCCTGAAAGCGCGGCCAATCCTGCTGCCAAGGGATAGGGATCCCTTGGATCCCAGAAGGACGGAACAGTTTGGCGCCGTGCTTGGCCAAGATAAAGCGAAAATAATCCCGCCACAGCAGCTCAAACACCAGCCAGTAGGTGGACTCATTGCGCACCCGCTCCTGCTCGTAACGCTTGACCTCGGCATAGACGGTGCGAGGGGAGATGCAGCCCAGGGCCAACCAAGCAGAAAGCCGGGAGCTATCGTCGGGATCCAACATGCCGTTGCGGGTTTCTTTGTAGATGCGCAGCCGATCCCGATCCCAAAAGTAGGTTTGCAGGCGGGCATGGGCAGCAGTGCTGCCGCCAAGGTAGGTGAAGCGGGCCCGTGGATCCCTAGCAGGTGAAGATAGCCCCAGCGAGGCCAGGGTGGGCAGAGGGCCGGGATCCAAACCCGATGGCAGGGGGGGGATCGAGGGAATGGGCAAGGGATCCCGGATGGGGGTGCTCCCCTCGACTTGCTTTCGAAAGCGGGTGAACAGCTCCGGCAGTTGCGAGAGACAAAAGGGGAGATCCTCAGGGTGATAGAGGGTATGGCCCCAATCAACCTGCAGCCGGATCCCCAGAGACCACAAAGCCCGCTCAACAGCAGCCGCCACCTCCTTCTCCTCGGTGCCCACCTCTTCATGGGCATAGACCGCCTCGACCCCCCACTCCTGTGCCAAGGTGGGGATCACCTGTTCTGGCTGTCCCTGGCGGATCACCAAATCCGAGCCGCGCGACCGCAACTGCTGCCGCAGATCTGCCAAACTCTCCAGCAAAAACTGACCGCGGAAAGGGCTGGTTCTGGGGCGGAGCCCAAGGGAAGTCTCGCCGAACTGGCGGGGATCCAAGCAATACAAGGGGATCAAAGGGGATCCCTGTTGGCAGGCCCGCGTCAGCGGCTGGTGATCCAGCAGGCGCAAGTCGGTGCGAAACCACAGCAGGACGGTCATTCTGCAGCTACCCTACACGGATCCCGCGGACTCAGACTTGGACACCCGAACCCCAGCTGGACGCCCCAGCTCAGGGCTGGGAACAAAATGAGGCACATCGGCAGCCGGGATGTGAACAGGGGCCTTGGTGCGCGGATGATAGGTTTGCCGGGCGGGACGATGGCGCAGCGAGAACGTGCCAAAGCGAGCCAGCCGCACGGATCCCCCCTGGGCCAGGCATTGGCTAATGCTGTCCAGCATAGCCTCCAGAGCAGCAGCAGCCATTTCCACGGTCAGGCCATCCACCTGCGCGGCCATCTGGCGGGCCAGCAAACGGCGAGTCAAATGAGGAGGAGAAGCCACCAACCGACCCTCTAGACAACAGAACACAGACAGGGGCTTAGAGCACCTCCAGTTCACTCTCGAAAAACCAATGTCGAGAGCGATCGGGAAACTCCAGAATGTAGCCGACACCGCTGCCATCGACCACACGCCGTGCCAGCACCACAGCCTCTTTGCCCACCAGAGCGCTGAGGTTTTCTTGTCCGCGATCCTGGACAGAGCGAACTTTGACCTTATTTCCAACCTTGATCGCCATAAAACCGCGAAGAGACTTACCACTCAAGATGGTACGGCAAAAGTCCCCTTGCCGAGCTCCTGCCGCACCTCTGCTGGGGTTGACCCCGATGGGATTGCTAGAATGGGGTCAGAGTGCCGTGCCCCAGGGAAGACTGCCTCCGTGATTGCCCTTTCCCTCAAACCCGCCCACTGCTCCTGGAGCGTTATCAGCTTTCCCTCCACCCTCTACACTCAGCCTGTCCTCGATCTCTTGATCTCAAAAGTCCCTCCTGCCTGGAGAGCGGAAATACGTTTGGGCCTACAGGAAGCAATCATCAATGCCGTCCGCCACGGCAACGGCCTCGACCCCAACAAGAAGGTGATCATCGAGTACGCCAGCTCGGAGCCCTTTTACCAATGGCTGGTGCGAGATCAAGGGCCCGGCTTTCGTCCCCAATGCAAGCTCCACCTCTGCCAACACGGCATCTCGGAAACTGAAGAAGAGGACTCCGTCCCGCTGTCGCGATCGGGCCGGGGGATGCTTCTGCTCACCCAAATCTTCGACTTTGTGGAGTGGAATGAAATGGGCAACCAGGTCTATCTGGCCAAGTACATCCACCCCAACTGCCGGGATCCCTGGATAGTCTGACCCTCCCTCAATACCACTGCCAAAACAGCTTGCCCATTTGGGTAATCTGGCGACCCTGATCCGGATAGGGAGCCTCAGAAACGGTGAAGGCTGTGGTGGCAAAGGCAAAGCGCGTGGATGCCCAGCGGGATCCCTTAGCGCTCCGCGCCGCTGACGCGACCGGGTCGGGCAGCTCGCTTTCCAAGAGCAACCCCAGGGATCCATAGCCATAGCCCAGATTGCGGTGGGGCAGGGGGGCCACCAACTTGCGCCAGGCGCGGTCGGCACCCAAGGGGGGATCCGCAAGGGCCGCCTCCAGAGCCGCCAGAGAAGAAGCCAGGTAGGAATAGCCTTTGCGATCGGCATGATACACCTGTGCCGGCAGCGGGATCCCCGACGGCGACTGGGGAAGAGCTTCTGCCGCCGGCAACGGCAGGGATCCTCCCTTCCCGCTGACTTCCAGCCGCTCCCCTGCCAACACGGGGATCTCCGGTCGATGGGTGGAGCGGTGAGGACTCCGTCCCGCTGTCGCGACCGGCGGGGGTTCTGACGGCAAGGACTCCGTCTCCCCCGCAGGAGTGGTCGGTTGGGCCCAGGCAGTGGCGGTGCCGCGCTTCGTCGCCAGAGAGACCACCTGCCAGCCTTGGGCGCGCGCCCGCTCATCCAAGTCGAAACTCGACTCATCCGGCAGCTTACCGACCCACAGCCAGGCTGGATCCCCGTCGCCGGGCAATAGGGCAAAGGCAAACTCCCCCCCTTCCGGCAACAGGTGCTGCCAGTCCAGCGCCACCTGAGATTGCAAGCGCTGCCGCCACTGGCCGGGATCCACCCGCAATCCCAGGGGATTTAGGGGCTGGATCTGCCCCAGGCTCTGCCAAACTGAGGCCAGATTCTCTCCGGAAACCAGCGCCAAGGTCTCATCCGGCAGATGTTGAAGGATCTGCGGGCGAAAGGCTTCTGCTGTCGGCAAGGAGAACCCGGCAGGCGCATGCCAGAGGGCAGCACTTTCGGCCACCAAGCCCTGGAAGTTCACCCCCAACCCCAGCCCTACCGCCTGCAACGTCAGCCCGTCTGGAGAAACCGCCTCTGGATTCTGCCAGAAGGCCCAACCCACATGTGCCTCCCGCAGCGGCTGGATCACCCGCCGAAACAAGGGCTGAGCCACCAGAGACAACTGCGGCAATTGCCAAGCATCGATGGCGGCGCGAATGGCAGCAGGCTGCTCCGCCAGCAACACGTATTGCTCGCCGAAAACGGCTGCCGAGAAACCCTGCAGGCCCGGAATCGGGCTGGACACCACCTGAATGCCCTTGTAAGTGTCCACCTGCACCGGCCTCCCGGCCAAGCTCTGCCGTTCCCACAATAGGTTCAGCTCAAACTGAGAGAGCGCCGCATCCCGCGTTTCCAGGGCAACCAAGGTGCCCCACTCCGGCAAACTGGCCAAGAGGGTGCTCCTCCCCAGCCAGGGCCGCACCTCCCGCTCGAAATCAAGGGATCCCCCGGCCAGCATGGATCCCAGCCAGCCTGGGCCTTCAGGGGAGAAAAACTTTTGCCACTGCTGACGGGTAGCGCGTCGCTGAGGGGCAGGGGTTGCCGCTTGCCAAAACGCTTGCACCTCGTCCAGGGGAACGGCCAACACCAGCAGCGCTTGTGCGGAGCGAGGGGCCAAACCCACAATTGGCGGCAGCTCCGGGTGGGCCAGCAACAAAGCTACCGGACTGCGGGTGAGCAGCCACACGACAACCCACACCATCAGGGCGGCCAGAAGACCCAACCCGATTAGGATCCCGCGCAAGAGTTGCCGTCGTCCCATATCTCATCTCTTCACCGAGGGAGACGTAGCGCGTGTACCCAGGCCCTAATGCTTCACATCACTGGCATGAACAGGCCCAGGAAGAAGAGCTGCCCTCAGTCATGCATGATAAAACCTTACCATGGAACAGAGGCTCATCCTGGTGCGCAAGCTGGAGCCCACTGCTGAGCAGGCGGTCAAGCTTAGAGGCACCCTACAAGCCTTTGTGATCCGCACCACCATTCCAAACCAACGTGCAGATCAGCCCTGCCTTGACCAGCCCGGCAGCTATCTAGGCCCATCCGAAAGTCAAACCCATGTCAGAGTTTCAACTGGTTTCTCCCTATCAACCCACCGGAGATCAACCTAAGGCAATTGCCGGTTTGGTGAAGTCAATTTCAGAAGGCCATCGTTTCCAAACCTTGCTGGGGGCAACCGGAACCGGCAAAACATTTACCATCGCCCACACCATCCAGCAAATCGGCAGGCCCACCTTGGTGATGGCCCACAATAAGACGCTGGCGGCACAACTGTGCAATGAGCTACGAGAGCTGTTTCCCAATAATGCCGTCGAATACTTTATCAGCTATTACGACTATTACCAACCGGAAGCCTATGTTCCCAGCACCGATACTTACATCGCCAAATCTTCCTCTATCAACGATGAAATCGATATGCTGCGGCACTCGGCTACCCGCTCTTTGTTTGAACGGCGAGATGTGATTGTGGTGGCCTCGGTGAGCTGCATCTATGGTCTGGGCATGCCAGAAGAATACCTGAAGGCTTCCATCCCCTTCAAAGTCGGCCAGGAGATTAACCAACGGGATGTCCTGCGGGATCTGGCCAGCATCCAGTACGAGCGCAATGACCTGGAGCTGGTGCGGGGGCGATTTCGCCTCAAAGGGGATGTGCTGGAAATTGTGCCGGCGTATGAGGATCGGGTAATTCGCATCGAATTTTTTGGGGATGAGATCGAGGCCATTCGCTTAATCGACCCGGTTACAGGCGAGATTTTGAACAGCCTCAGCGCCCTCAGAGTTTATCCTGCTCGGCACTTTGTGACGCCAGAAGCACAACTGGAGCGGGCAATCCTCAACATCGAGCAAGAACTGGAAGAGCAACTGGCCCTCTTTCGCAAAGAAGGCAAGCTCCTGGAAGCCCAACGGCTGGAACAGCGCACCCGCTACGACCTAGAAATGCTGCGAGAGGTGGGCTATTGCAACGGGATCGAAAACTACTCCAGACATTTAACAGGGCGCAAAGCAGGAGAGCCCCCCGCCTGCTTGGTGGATTATTTCAAGGCCAACGATTGGCTGCTGGTGGTGGATGAATCCCACGTGACCGTGCCCCAAATTCGCGGCATGTACAATGGCGACCGTGCCCGCAAGCAGGTGCTGGTAGATCATGGTTTTCGCCTGCCCAGCGCCCTCGACAATCGCCCCCTCAAAGCCGAAGAGTTTTGGGCCAAAGTTCATCAGTGCATCTTTGTTTCGGCTACTCCCGGCAACTGGGAACTAGAGCAGAGCGAGGCCCAATTTGAAACCCTGGTGGAAGATGGCAAGACCCTGAAGTTCTATGTGCCCGGCAGCGGTCGGGTTGTCGAACAGGTAATTCGGCCCACCGGCGTGGTGGATCCTGAGGTGCATGTGCGCCCCACGGCTGGGCAAGTGGACGATTTGCTGGGAGAAATTTACTTGCGATTGGAACGCTCTCGGCAGGGATCTGCCGAACGGGTGATCGTGACCACCCTCACCAAACGGATGGCAGAAGATCTCACAGAATATCTCCAGGAGCGAGGGATCCGAGTTCGCTATTTGCATTCCGAGATCACCTCGATTGAGCGAATTGAAATCCTACAAGACTTTCGAGAAGGGGCCTTTGACGTGTTGGTGGGGGTCAACTTGCTCCGGGAAGGGTTGGACTTGCCAGAAGTTTCTTTGGTGGCCATTTTGGATGCCGACAAAGAAGGGTTTTTGCGAGCAGAGCGCTCCCTGATTCAGATGATTGGGAGGGCAGCGCGGAATGTCCGTGGAACGGTGGTGATGTACGCCGACACCATGACCAGCAGCATGGCCCGGGCCATTGCCGAAACCCAGCGTCGCCGCGAAATTCAATTGCAATACAACCGCCAACACAACATCACGCCCAAGCCCATCGTCAAGAAAAACAGCAATGCCATCTTGTCTTTTTTGGCCATCTCCCGCAAACTCAGCAACCCAGATCTGGAAAAAGCCTTTCAAGCTGCGCAAGAGATCCCTCTCTCCGAGATTCCGGAGCTGATCGGCCAACTGGAACTGAAGATGAAAGAGGCCGCCAAAAACCTAGAATTTGAGGAAGCCGCCCAGCTACGAGATAAAATCAAAAAGCTGCGTCAACGCCTTCTAGGCCACCCTCAGGGCACCTAAAATCCTTGCTCAGATTGGCCAAAATTGAGGTCGGCTTGTGCCACCATGAGCTTACAGGGCAGCCCTCAGGGATCCCCAATTATCGATGGGCGTTCGTACCAAACCGGCCATGCAGGACTCCGTCCCACTTAAGCGAGCAGCTCTTTGGGTTGGGCTGACGGTGGGGATAGGTCTCTGGCTTACCCCTGCCGTCGCCTCTGCCTCCTCAGGGATCCCCTTGGCTCAAGCCCTTGAATTTCGGGATCCCAACTTTTTCCTGGCCGATCCCCGACCCACACCGGCTGAAGCGCCAACTCCTGAGGGATCCCCTGCTCCGGCTCCCAGCCCAGTCGGGATCCCTTTGACCGGCCAAGAGGGCACAGAGGTGTTGGTGGGGAACATCCCGGTGTTCCGCCTGCAGACGGCAGACTACCCCAGCGATGTGCGGGCCGACAACGTTCGGGCGATCATCGAGCGCTTTCTGGAAGAAGGGCAGTTGCCGGAGCCAGAGGTACGGGTGGCCCAGGATGCCAATGGGCAATACATCTTACGCCTGGGGGAAAGAGGCCGCTTTGAGGCCACCCAACGGTATTTGTTTACCGTCACCTATGCCGATGCAGCCGCAGAGCGCAGGGTGACACCGGGTCAGGTGAACCTGAATGACGTGCGTCTGGTGGCCAATAGTTGGGCGCGGCGGTTGGAGCAAGCGATTGCCAATTACCGCGAAGACCTGCTGGCTCTGCAACGGGCCCAGGATCCGCGCGTGCTGGTTCTGACCCTCCTGGCAGGGATCGCCACCCTGGTGGTGGGGTTCTTTCTCTGGCGGCTGTTCGACCGCAGCTTAACCCGTCTGCAACGCTGGTTGGAGCTTAAGGCCGGAGAGGCCTGGGGCACCTGGATCGATGTGGGTGGGATGCTGCTGCGGGGCGTGGGGGCAATCCTCATCGCCGGCATCTCGCTGGATCGCGGTATCAGCTTCATCCCTGCCCTGCGACCTTTTCAGCGCTCCTTTTACCTGGGCCTGGGTCGTGTGGTCGCCACGGCTCTGGGCGTTCTCACCCAGCCTCTGCCCAACTCCAGCGTTTCGATTGCCAGCTTGCTGGTCTTCCTCGTTCTCTCCATCTTGGTTTTCACCGGCGCCCACTACGTCAGTGTTGGCTTCAAGCAGCGCTTTTTGGCACGCCTGGGGCTGGATCTGGGCACCCAAGAGTCTTCGGCGGCCATCTTCAAGTACATCCTGACCCTGTTCGGCATCCTTCTGGTCTTGCCCTTCAGCGGCCTTAATCTGGGCTCCTTGGCGGTTATTGCCGGGGCGGTGGGTTTGGGGATCGGCTTTGGTTTGCAAAACCTCTCCAACAACTACATCAGCTACATTGCCATTTTGCTGGAGCGCCCCATCCAAATCGGGGATCTGGTGGAAGTGGACAACCTGCTCGGCACAGTGGAGCGCATTGGCCCACGGGCCACCGTCTTGCGCACCCTGGATCGCATCTTTGTGATTGTGCCCAACTCCCGCTTTACCGAATCGAAGGTGGTGAACTGGAGCTACCGGGATCCCCGCTGTCGCATTCACATTCCTGTGGGCGTGGCCTACGGCTCCGATACCGCCCTGGTCACCGAAGCCCTGCTCAGCGCCGCCAGAGAAAATGCTCGGGTGTTGAGCAGCCCTGCCCCCCAAGTCTGGCTCAAGTCCTTTGGCCCTTCTGCACTTAACTTTGAGCTGCTGGTGTGGATCAACCGTCCTCAAGATCAGTTTGTCTTGATCAGCGAGCTAAACTTCCTGATCGAGGCTGAGTTTCGGCGACGTGGGATCCGCATCCCCTTCCCGCAACAAGATATTCATATCCGCAGCCTAGAGGGATTTGCCCCCCTCAGTCAAAATGGCGGATCCCCTTCTTTGCCCGATACCGACTCCATTCACTCTGCCCTCAAAGAAGCGGCTCAATCGCCGGAAGACCAAAATGGTGTTTCCTAAGCTATTGCCTGCCATTGACACCCTATCGACACCATGTTGCAGCGGTTAGATGAGGTACTGGGAAGCTTTGGCAGCCATCCCCGTTGGGCTGAACTGAAGCAAATGCAAACCCTGCGGCAGCTCTGGCCCGAACTCGTCGGAGAGGCCGTAGCCGCCCAAACCTATCCTCTCAGCCTGCGCCGACAGGTGCTGCAGGTGGCCACCTCTACCCCGGCCTGGGCACAAAACTTAACCTTGCAACGCCAGATCATTCTCAGGGAACTCAACAGCCGGCTACAATCTCCCCTCAGCGATATCCGCTTCAGCTCTGGTGCCTGGCACAAGGGATCCAGCCCGGCTGCCCCCCATCCTGATGCGGAGCTGACCAGCAAGTTTTATGGCGCTCCCCGCCTAGCAGACCAAGATGGACAACGCCCTGGATCCTGTCGCAGCCCCAATCCAAAACAGCCCGCCTCCGACCCGAAAGTGGCTTTCGAGCGCTGGGCCAGGGTGGTGAAACAACAACAAACCCAGCAAAACCTGTTCCCCTGCCCCGCCTGCCGCTGTCCTACCCCTGCCGCCGAATTGGAGCGTTGGTTTGTCTGCGGGTTCTGCCATCGACAATCCTTACGCCCGCCCAGCTAACTCAGGAAACTCGAATTACGGTTGCTTCAAATGGCAATCAAACGATTCGTCAGGTCGATCCCCAACTTCTTTCTTCCTCTGAGAGAGGTTGTGGATGGTTACGGCAGCGGCAAGGAGCGCTTGGGAAGCGTCTCAACCCAGTTTGAAATGCAACTGCGAACCCTTAATCGTTCATAGCCCGATAGGTGGCTACTGAAGACGGCGATACACGGTTTAAATAGCGGAAGATCCAATACTTAAAAAGTGTATCCAGAAAAACCGGAAAAGTAGCAATAAAGCCGTAGATAAAATCGCGATTCTCCGGTACCCCCAAATGAGCAGCCAAATTACTCAGCAGCACCTCCCAGCCGTGGGGTGAGTGATAACCGACAAACACATCGGTAAAAAGAATGATAATGAAAGCCTTGGCACTGTCGCTGAGGCCGTAGATCAGACGATCCAAAAAAGACTTGAGGACTTCGATTTCCTCACGCCCAATAAAGATAAGCCAGCCAAACACCAGCAGCGAAAGCAAATCAGCAAGGATATTCTTCAAGCCTTCCGAGTTCCTACGGCTATATTTTTTCAGCAGTTCCTCTGCCTTCATGGACAGTTGCTCTTCTGATTCCAGATCCCACTCTGGGGGTTGATGGTGCAAAGCTCGCTCAAATTCTATTCTTTCCTTGAAAAACTCGAACTCTGACAGGGCTTTTTCTTGGAATTCGTGGCTTAGAGCCACAATGGCAGGCTCCCGTTGTTGGAAGTGATCCACCAATGGCCCAAACAGAAAGTTTTTCGAGAGGATCTGGGTGAGCAGAGGCAAAACGGCCAACAACAACAGAAAACGAATCGATACCAGTGTGCGAGTGCGAGCCTCCCGATACTCTTGGATCAGTTCCTCCTCGGCCTGGGAACTCAGCTCACGGCGGATTTGGCTGGCCGTGCGCAGAATGGAGCGGGGCAGAATCGCAGCTTTGGAAGCGACCGGGGCAGCGCCATTGCCGGAGCCTGCCTTGACAGAGACATTAGAAGAACTGGGTTCAGTTGAGGTAGGTTGTTCTGGCGGTTCGAGAGGCTCAGGTGAAGTGGAAATTGAAGCAGAGACAGGTTGGGATTTTCTGGTCGGGCGTTTGTATCGAGAAGTCACCTGATCGATAAACTGCAGTTTCTCCAAGATGGAAAGATCTCGTCTTTGGCGACCATTCTCAGGGTTTTCGCCGTTGCTTTCAGGAGCATCGACCTCAGCGGCATGGCGTTCTTGATCTTTATCTTGGGCAGAAACAGGGCCACTGCCATTTTGCTCGGGATCCGGCAGGCGAGAAAGGGCGCTGCTGGCTCTGAACTCTGCCAAACGCAGATCGATCTGGCGCAGTTGCCGGCGCAGTTGAATTTGAAAGTAGCGGCTGACATTCTGGCCATGTTGCCCGTTGCTGCCGATGGATCCTCCCTGGAAGTATTGATCCTCGATGGCTTTAATGCGCAGGGCAGCCTCATAAGCTTGGTCGAGGGAGCGCAGGGGGGTATTCGAGATCCATTGGCCCAGCCTGCTCAATACGGATTCTCCCATTGCT
>NZ_JANSIG010000073.1:11225-16590 GCF_047461975.1 Synechococcus sp. R55.3
CCCTTAAAGCGCTTGAGGGCAAAGCCACAGATCTGCAGCAGCCGCAGCCCCTCTCGCACATGGTGAATGTTGGAGCGACCATAGGTTCTGGGGAAATAGCGCACGGGGATATCCAGGATCTTCAGGGTGCGCTTGGCGGATCCCAGCAACAGGTCAAAATCTCCAAACGGGTCGAAATCCCCCCACTCTTGGCACAGCTTGGCAATCTGCTGGTAATCCTCCCGCCACAGGGCCTTGGTGCCACAGAGGGAATCTTTGATGCGGATGCCGAGAATGTAGGAGAGGAGAGCGGCAAAAAAACGATTGGCCCATTGGTTTAGCCGAGGCATTGCCTCTGGTTTCAGGGGATAGATAAGGCGACAACCATTGGCAAAGTCGCACCGCCCGGAAGCCACAGCCCGGAAAAACTTGGGCATGTCCTCTGCCTGTACCGTCAAATCGGCATCGAGGATGATCAACACATCCCCTGTAGCGGCAGCCAGCCCCTTGCGCACCGCATCCCCCTTGCCCTTGCCCTCCTGCCGTAGAGCCCGGATATTGCGGATCCCTTGATATTCGGCCTGCACCCGCTGGATCTCGGCCCAAGTGTCGTCGCTGGAATGCCCCTCCACAAAAATGATCTCGGTGCGGGATCCCATTTCGGGCAAGCGTTCCACGCAGCGGCGGATGTTGCCCGCTTCATTCCGAGCCGGAATCACCACGGTGCAGGAAGGTTGCTGCTCAGGGGGAGGATCCCAAGCCGGGTCAGGTTGTGGGCGAGCGATCGTATATTCCGTCAGGCAGAGGGCGTTGATCCCGGGCAGTGGGGCAATCACCTGGTTGATCACAGTTGAAAGGAGTGGGATCCGCCGCGGCAACAACAGCCGCTTGCCCTGCTGAATGACCTCGTATCCCGCCAGGTGCAGCAGATTGGCCACATCGGCTGCCGAGAGCCAATTAGCTGCCGGCAAGGGCATGCGCTGCTTCAGGAGGGTCGCCAGGCTCAGAATTGGCTCCCAGAGGGGGTTGTGGTGGGAGAGGATGAGGCGGGTGCGCGGGGTACAGAAGCGGCGCAACTGCTGGAGAACCTGCTGGATGTCGGCCAGGTAGCCCAGGGTATTGGTGAGGAGAATGACATCAAAAGGCTCCGCCAAGATGGGATCCCCTTTGTCCAAGGTGTGGGCATCTTGCACCCGGAAATGGAGATGGGGAAACTCTGCCTGCGCTTGGGCAACAATCTCCGCATCCCGGTCGATCCCCACCCCAACGCTGGGCTGCAGGGCGTTGAGCAGGGATCCCGTGCCGGAACCAATCTCCAAGATGCGCAAACCGGCAGGGACAAAAAAGCGATGCAGCCGCTCCAGATCCTCGTGGTAGTAGCGGTTTTTCTGCCGCCAGTAATACAAGGGGTGGGTCAACGCTGGCAAGGGCTCCCGAGGGTGTCGCTAGATCGGCTTTTGGTCGTAAGGGGGCATCGATATCGATTCGTCACCCAGGCCGGCTGGATCCGTGATGCCAAGGGCGAAGCACCCTGGCGATTGCATACCGAAGCCACATCTTGGACCCCAGTCTCCTCCCCACCCAGCGATAGCAGTACAGGGAACAGAGAAGCATCGGCGGGCAAGGGCCAACAAGCAGGGATCTCAGCGACGACGCACTTTATCCCTTTGGCTGACAAAGATGATGGCGCCAAAGAGAGCCCCCAGCACAACTGCACCAGCCACCAAGCTCCAGAGGAAGTTAGCAAGTGAGGGAGTCATAAAAGCGTTTCCTCCTCGTGCAAATAACCATTGCCCAACGGCTTTTCGATTATACCGAGCCCTGCCCCCTTTCCAAAGCCTACCTTTGTCGCCCGACAGCAGGTCCTCTGCCGGGCATTGTCATTGGGTAGTTTGGTATTCCAGAGGCACCTCTTCTAAGGTCTGGCTCTTGCCCGCAAAGGGGTTATCCGGCGTTAAGAACAGCATACAGTGACATTCCTTTCGCTCCCGCATGGGTACACAGGGGCAGTTCCAGTAGCCGGCTTTCGCTTCTGCCTCTTTGTCTTCATAAAAACGACAGGGACACAGCGGGGCGCCCAATTGCTCTTTATGCAGAGCCAAGCCCTCGATCACCGCCGTTGTAATGGACGGATCCGAGCAGAAAAAGGTCTCGGAGCGTTTGGCGTAGGTTTCTGCGAAATGCCGCATCAACTCAAAGCTCTTCTGTGAGGACTTGTTGTAACCACGACTTTCCATGACGATTCCCAAAGGTGGAACTAACCGGCTGTTGCTAGCAATAGGGCTCACAGCTTTTTCCGGCGACACTTCCTGAAGTCGGTACAAACGTATGCGGGGCCGGGATGCTCCTGACTGACTCTACAGACCTCCCACAACGTCGGAAAAAGCTGTATCTTGCTCTTCGTTGTACTGCAGACCTCCAGGCAAGACAAAAAATCACGGCCTTGCTGTTACACATGGCAACATCCAGGCGCCGTAGCAAGAGCCAGCCTTGGCGTACCCTATAGAATACCGTTAATGGGATCCCTCTCCTCAGGGCACGACCAACACCGGGCAGGGGGCAAGATCGATCACGCGGTGGCTGACAGAGTTATTCTGCCCCTCTCCGGAGAGGGTGAGGCCGCGGGATCCCATTACAATTAGGCTAATCTCCAGCTCGTCTGCCACATCACAGATGACAAAAGGCACCTTTCCCTCTCGATACTCACTCTTGACGCTGTTGAGGCCGATTTGATGCAGGCCAGACTCCGTTTGCTTGAGCAGGTTGTGGATGTTTTGCCGAGCTTGTTCCGCCCTCTCCGCGTCCAGCTCCGCGGCATCCAGTACAGAGAGCAAGTACACCTGACTTTTGTAGCGCTGCGCTATGTCTGCCACCAAGGGCAAGGCGTGGCTGGTCTCACGCGAGTTGTCGATGGGAAAGAGCAGCTTGTCGAACATAGTCGCGGATTCCGCGGTCAAGCCCATTCCCTATCCAAGTTGGGGGCTTGCCCTATTCTATCAATTTTACCGGGAGCTCAATGGCCTCATTCCACCCCTGCCCGTTTTCCTGTTGTCAGGGGCTCCACCTGGGCTGCTTCGCCCTAGCTGCAAACGGAGCTCCTCTGCTGTTTGGATGAGTAGCCATTCTATCATCCCGCGAAAGTCCAGCCGCCCTAAGCCATGCTGGGCTGAAGTTTACGCAATTCCTGCCAAAAATCCATTATTTTCAGATTGACCAAACTTGGAAAAGAATAATGAAAAAAGTGTCGCCCCCCAGGGCAAAACCACATTTGATCCCCTGGCTTTAGGTGGTTTCTCCACTTCTCGAGCGAAGCAGGATCCACAATGGGGTCATCCTTGCTGGCGCAAACCAACATCGGCACCGACACTTTCTGGGCTGGAATCGCTATCACCTGAAATAGGGAGTGAGGTATGGGAGAAGTATCCAAATCTTTAGCCAGAGCATAGGAGAGTGAGCGTGCTCGCCACTGTTCTGAAGTAGGTAGAAGGCTCTGGGCTATACGCACCAAGAGTTGTTCCCGACTCCAGCAAAAGATTTTTCGCTGCACATAGAAATGGGCATGCCAAGTGGTAGCAGGCCAACCTCCCACGGCCAGCAAGGTCAGAGACTGTACCCGCTGTGGGTAACGGCAGGCAAAAAGATAAGCGGCCACCCCGCTCAAGCCGTGGCCGATAAGATGAACGGGTCGATCCCAAGCTTTGAGATATTCGTATAGCAGCGTGATTACAGTCTCCAGGCTACAAGGCTCATCCTGGGTTTGGTGGTACTCCCAGTAGGCTATCCGAAAGCATTTCCCCAGGGATCCTAATAAAGGCTGATCAAAGAGCTTGAGACTGGGAGAAATGCCCAGATACAGGGCCTCAAAAGCGAGCGCAGAAGCGGAGCTTAAACTCATATTCGCTATTCCATCTCGACTGTTAAAACCATCAAGGCTGCTAGCCAAACAAAAGATCTACAAAGTCCAGTAGCCAGAAACCAACCGGCAAAGTGCGGTTGAACCATGCAATTGTGAACAGTGCAATTGCCATTGGAAAATGCGGCCCAAAGGATCCGAGCCGATCTGGATAGAGGAGAGGGGACAATACCCCTCTCCTTTCTGCAGATCCCCGAACCAGGGAGCCTCAAACCTCATTCACAGCCCAGGCAAAATCTGGGCCAACACGTCCGCACTGTTCAGGAGCATGTAGGCAAACAGGGCACCGCCAACGCCGCCCACCAGAAACCCTCCCGCCAACTGGCTCCAGCCGGCACGGGTGCGCAAGTTTTCGGGCAAGTCCTCCGATCCTGCCGGTACTCGCACCGGCTGAGGGGATCCCTGCGATTCCGCCATCAGTTGCACTCCCGGCGTCGGATAGGCCACCTCTCCATAGGGGGTGTTCACCACCGCCACCAGCCGCGAGCGCGGAAAAGAGACTCGTCCATAGATCGAAAGACAAACCGTTAGGATCAGCACCAGACCAATGGCCGCCAGCGTACCTGCCGTCAGGGCTTGCTCCGAATTCCGCAGCGGACTCAACTTGTAAAACGGCCCCACCAGGAAGTACCCATGGGCCATGCCGATCTCCAAACCGCGCAGGAAAGGCGACAAGCCCTCCCGGTAGATGGGCAGGTTTTGCAGCAGCAGCAGGGTGAGATCGCCCTGGTTTACCGGCGTGTCCAAGTTGCCCACCTGGGGATCTGTGGCTCGCACCCAGCCCCCGCGCTGGAAGTCAAAGCCGCTGGCCGCCGCCCGCGCCCGGATGGCATGCCAGATGTGCCCCGCCAAAAACAGGATCCCCAAGACAAAGTGGGCTGTAGCCAACCAGGTACGGCTGCTTACAATTCCCCTTTCGTCAGCGGCCAGCCCCAGCGGCCCGTAAAAAGCCGCAGGGTAGGCGATCTCATTGACGCTGACAAAATAGGCCGCCAAGATGCCCATGTAAGCCAGGGCCCCCAGGCTGTAGGAGAGGTAGGCTTCGCCCGAGTAGATCAAGACTTGCTTGGCCCAGGCAAAGGGGCGCGTGGCTATGTGCCACCATCCCCCCAGCACGCAGAGCAGGCCCACGTAGATGTGTCCCCCCACCAGGTCTTCCAGGTTGTCCACGGCGGCCATGCCCTGCTGACCCATCAGCGGCGTCAAGTAGGCGAAGATCCGCAGCGGATTGAGGGTGGGATCCGCAACGATCCGCACGCGGCCCAGGTTGGCATCGTACAGCCCTCCCCAAAAGAGAGCCTTGGCCACCAGCAGCCATGCACCCAGCCCCAGCAGCAGCAGGTGGATGCCGAGGATGGTGGTCATCTTGTCGTCATCTTCCCAGTCGTAGCCGAAAAACTCGGCAAAGGTTTTCCCCTTGCTCAGCACCTCTGGTCCCAAAAGGGCATGGAAGATCCCTCCTGCCCCCAGCAC
>NZ_JANSIG010000074.1:0-15711 GCF_047461975.1 Synechococcus sp. R55.3
CAATGACTTTTGCCAAACCGCCTAAAGCTCAGTAAATTCAGCAAAGTTCAGGGTTTTGGGGGTTAGAGGCATGCTCTTCTTGCGCTCAAGCGAAAGATTGCTGTGATCAATGATCAATGCTGCTTTTTGCCCGATTGATAAGGGATCCCCAAAAGCTTGTCAGGGAGTGATCTGGAACTCCAGGTTGTAGGTTTGGAGTAAGTTTATGGTTTCGTGATCGGTGATGTTGGTGTCGGCCAGCTCCAAGTTGTAGAAATCGATGAACTCTTCGTGGTCAAAATAGGGGCCGGCATGCCAGGTACCCATCTCCAGTTTGATAAAGCGATCCCCAGGCACCCGAAAGGCTTGAATCTGATCCACGTGCAGCTCATCGGCAGGGGGTGCAACACCAATAAACCACTCCTTGCCATTGAGGGATCCCAGGCACTGGGTGCAGCGGATGTGGTGGGTGATCTGAGTAAACTTGAGGCCGCGGCGAGGCAAGCGCATGATGTAAAAGCGGGGCTGCCCTTGATTCAAGAACAACTGAGCATCTTGACTGTCGAAGGGTTTGTGATCGGGAGTGGGGCAAATGACCTGTCCGTAGGGGGCAAAGTTTTCCGGTTCAGCGAGATGGGCCTTCAGTTGGCGCAATTGGCTGGTCACCCTGCTCTTCTCCTTTGCGTTTGACGAGCTGTCTTGTGTCTCACTGTTGCCCTACAACTTGAGCACGAGGGCGTGAAGACGCAAACAGCCCAGCGAACCCTATTCTATCGAGACTTGGCCAGGCAGCTTCCCTTCTGGGAAGGGATCCCTGAGCAAGCCCAAGCTGCTCAAGGTCGCAAGTACAATGGGAAAACTTCCCAGCCTCAGCAGAGTAAATGGCGATGCAGCGGGACTTACAAGAGCTGATCATCTCCCCAGCTCAAGTTGAAAGCCTCTCTCAAGTGCCGGTGGCTTGGTTGTATCGGCCTCAGCCCGTTCGTCGCTTTAAGGATCGCCTGCGCCAGTTCTCCGCTTTCTGGGATCTCCTACGCTTGTTGCTGACGCTGGACTTGTTCTTGCGTTTCTTGACCTTCTGGACAGGGGGATCCCTACTTACCCTGGTGGGGCGGATTTGGATCCCTGGCCTACAGGCCACTTGGGGCACTTGGCTGGTGGAATGGGGGATCCTGGCGGCTATTGCCGCCCTGGGCCAAGCCTATTGGATTTTCCGCAGCCGTCGCATGCCGCTGCTGTTGAACTTGCTGGGGGAAGTGGATCGCTACAACCGAATCATCCAGGCCATCCACGTCAACGACCAGTTGGTGGAAGCGGGCAACCCCGAGGTGAAGCTGGCCCAGAGGGCTGAGGTGATCGAAGCCCTGAAACTGACCCGGGCCGATCTCATCCGTGCCTTGAAAACCGAACGGATCTTGCGGCAAAACGAAGACCTGATCGAGCAGCAGAGCGAGTTCTTCGGCGATAACTTGGCAGCTTTGACAGCTCTGCAGGTGAGCGAGCAGGCCAGCGAACAGGGTCGTATCCTAGAGACTGCTTTACAGATTGCTTTGCAGGTGCGCTCGCAAATCCGCCGCTTACAAGAGCGAGAAGCCAACCACCCCCCAAACAGGGATCCAGACAAGATTGAGAAAGATCAGCAGGATAGAGATGGCAACTCAGATGGGCAGTGAAACAGATGGTTATTTTTGTCGGCAGGCGGCGCTGTGGGTTCTAATCCTTGGGAGAAAGTTGAGGTTGATTGCACCGCGTTAGCAGGTCGGAGACCGAAATTGGAGTGACCCCATCTCCCTGATTGGTGCTAAATCCCCGCTCTGCACTATTCCGCACTGTCAAGATCGCCTGCCGGCGCTACACTGGGGCTGGTCTTTGATCCCTCTGTCATCCACACACCTCTAGATGAGCCTTTTGGCCCGCTCCCTCAGCTACGCCCAGAACCACAGCGACATGCTGTTTCAAGCTTTCGTCCAACACCTGCAACTGGTGGCGGTGCCTTTGGGAATGGGGCTGCTGTTGGGTTTGCCGCTGGGCTTTTTCAGCTCCCGCTCCCAGATGCTTTCCCTGGTGGTGATCAATGCGTTTAGCAGCCTGCGGGTGATCCCCAGTTTGGCCATTTTGTTTTTGGCCATCCCCTATTTTGGCCTTAGCTTCCGTTCGGCAGTCGTCGCGCTAACCCTCCTGGCTTTGCCCCCCATTCTGATCAGCACGGATGTGGCCTTCCGCAGCCTTGAGCCGGCCCTGCGTGAAGCCGCCTTGAGCATGGGCATGACCCCTGCCCAGGTGTTGCGACATGTGGAGATCCCCTTGGCTTTGCCGGTGATCCTGGCCGGTGTTAAAACGGCTACCATTGAGGTGATTGCCAGTGCTACTCTGGCAGCGTTTATCGGCGCAGGAGGGCTGGGTACTTTCATTACCCTAGGGTTTGCTCTCTATGACAACGCCATCTTGCTGGTGGGGGCGGTTCCAGTGGCCCTTCTGGCTATTGCGGCCGAGATCGGCCTTGGCACTCTGCAGCGGGCTTTGGAACCTCCCCAAGCCTGAGGTTCTGTGAGGGATCCCATGCCGTCTTCCTCTAGTTCTTCTGAAGTGCGATCCCGGTGGCCTTTCCGCTCCATTCCTTTGCGGGTGGCGTTGCTGCTGCCCCTAGTGCTCTCAGTAGCAGGGGGAGTGGGGGGAGTGGCCTATCTCTCCTGGCAGGGCGGGCGACACCTGGCGCTGCGCTTGACGGAGCAACTGAGGCGGGAAGTTACCGACCGCACCGAAGAGCATCTTGCCAGATATTTGCAAATTCCCCTTCAGATCAATGCCCTCAATCAAGGGGCAGTGAGGGGGGGGCTGCTGCCCGATTTGACAACCCCCAGCCCAGCCGATCTAGAGGTGCTGGAAGCTCACTTTGCCCGCCAGTTGCAGCCATTTCCTGAGCTCAGCTATGTCGGCTTTGTCTCGGCTCAAGGGGGGTTTGTGATCGCCCGCCGTCACGCCGATGGGTCGATCTGGACTTACCACACACCCGGCCTCTTGCCGGGATCCGCCCAGGGCCGCCAACGGGATCCGGAAACAGGGGATCCCACAGGGTTCACTCGCCGGTTGGGCTTTGTGGATCTGAGGCAGTTGTTCTGGTTTCCCCAGCTCCTGCAGTCGGAAGGGATCCGCGACACTTGGGTGGTAACCCGATTTTTTGCGGAGCTTCCTGCCCAGGATCCAGAGCGGCTGATCGTGACGTCCCTGTCTCTGACCGACTCGGAGGGACGGGTTTATGGCAGCTTGGTGGCTTCCCTGTCCATTCAGCAGCTTCAGGCTTTTCTGGAACGAGTACAAGGCAGCTCTGCTGTGGGGGTGAGCTTTCTGCTGGACGAGGAAGGACAGGTGGTGGCCAGTACGGCGGGGCCTGCTCCCCATCCGCTGCTGGTGGCTGTGCAAGAGCAGGTGGGCTCCTGGGGGACGGCCTCTTCCCAAGATTCGCTGCGCCTCGTGGTTGGCGGGATCCCCTACTGGGCGGAGGTGGAGTCCGTTCAGAGTGAAGGGAGGCTAGGTTTTTATTTCGTGTACGGGATCCCAGAGGCAACCCTTCTGGCCGAAGTCCATCGGGGCGCCCAACAGGCTGCGCTGCTGGGGGGTGGGCTATTGCTGAGCATGCTGGGGACAGGGATCCTCCTCGGCGAAGCTCTCTCCCGTCCCCTGCGCCGCCTCACCCAAATCGCCGAGCAATTTATCCAAAGCGGCTTCCAGCCCTGGCCCCCTTTGGATCCCGGCCCCATCCAGGAGGTGCAGACGCTAACCAAAGCCTGGCAGCAGGCGGCAGCAGCTCAGCAGGCCCTGCTGGATCGTCTGTGGCAGCAGCAGCAAGAATACCGCGCCGTGGTGGAGCAGCAGACAGAGCTCATTTGCCGCTTTCGGCCCGATACCTGCATCACCTTCGTCAATCCTGCCTACTTGCGCTTTTTTGGCTGTTCGGCAGAAGAGAAGTTGGGCACCTGCTGGCAGGAGCGTCTGCCGGAAGAAGAGCGGGAGGAAGTGTTGCAAGCTTTTGCCGCCCTCACTCCTGAAAGTCCCTTTTACAGCAGCGAGCGGGAGTACCCCGGAGAAAACGGCCAGTCCCGCTGGATTAGCTGGGTAGATCAGGGCATTTTCGACAGCCGAGGCCGCCTGGTGGAGATCCTATCGGTGGGACGGGAGCTCACCGAGCAGAAACGGGCAGAACAGCAGTTGCAGGCCCTCAACCGGGAGCTGGAAGCCCAGGTGGAGCTGCGCACGGCCAAGCTGCAGCAAGCCTTGCATTTTGAGGGGGTGCTGCGCGCCATCAGCAGCCGGATGGTGGTCAGCCTAAACGAGGGGGAAATCCTGGAAGAAGTGGTCAAAACCCTTGCCGAAGCGCTAAGCCTGACCTGCTGCCAAATCCTGCTGCTTTTAGAAGATGGGTCAACCTGGATCCCCGGCTACTGCTACTCCCCCCTTCTCTCTTCTGATGCAGCTCAGGGCGACAGGGCGGATCCCTTGCATGGCCGAGACTACGCCAGCGACCCGGAGTTCTTGCGCCTGCTGCAGTCCCATTCTTCCTCACAGCAGAAATGGGAAATCCACTGCTGTTGTCGGAAGGAAGGACGCTGGGTGCGGCTGCTGGCCTGCACCCTTTGGGACAAAGAGAAGCGGCTGGGAGCTTTGCTGTTGGAGCGGCTGCCGGAGCAAGAGTTTTCCGAAGACGAGATTCAACTGGCCTATCAGGTGGCCAACTTGTGTGCCCTGGCCATTCGCCAAGCCCGTCTGTACCAAGCAGCCCAAGCGCAGGTGAAGGAATTGGAGCGGCTGAATCTGCTGAAGGATGATTTCCTCAGCACCGTCTCCCACGAGCTGCGCACCCCCATGACCAATGTGCGCATGGCCTTGCAAATGCTGCAAATGACCAGCGATAACCCCGAGAAACAGCGGCACTACTTCACCATTGCCCTGAAAGAGTGCAACCGGCAAATCGAGCTCATTAACGACCTGCTGGATATGCGACGGCTGGAAGCCGGGACGTATCTGCTGCAACCAGAGAATATTTTTCTGCCGCGGTATTTACAAGATTTGCTGGCCGGGGCTCAGCCTTTGGCCCAAGCCAAACATCAACACCTGCAACTGCACCTGGAGGCAGGGATCCCCTCGCTTTGGGCCGACCCCACCTGCTTGGGGCGCATTCTGCGCGAGCTGCTGCACAACGCCATCAAGTACACGGATCCTGAGGGATCCATCCACCTGCGGGCTGTCTCAGAAGGGCAGGGGATCCTCTTCGTCTGCAGCAACAGCAGCGAGATCCCAGAGCCAGAGCTGCCCCGCATCTTTGAAAAGTTTTACCGGATCCCGCAATCGGATCGCTGGAAGCACGGCGGCACCGGCCTGGGGCTGGCTTTGGTGAAGCAACTGGTGGAGCACATGGGGGGGAATATCTCCGTCAACAGCTCGGACGGATGGACCCACTTCCAAGTTTGGTTGCCCCAAGGTGAGGATCCTGCTCCGCCATTGCCCGGCCCACCCCCAATGTCAGAAGACCTCCCCTTTTGGAAAGAGGCTGGGGGTGAGGGGCATACCTGACCCCTATCCCGGCAAGACTTGTTGCTGCCAGAGGGCCTCCAGTTGCACCGTGTATTCGGAGTTCACGATGGGCACTGCCCCGGCAATGGCCTCTTGAATGGGGATCCCGGCAGCAGCCTCCAGCTGGGCAAAAGCTGTTTGGTAGTCGGCAGACAACCGGCTGACATCAATGAGCGGCAGATCCCCCCAGACCTCCGGCTTGAACTTTTCCAATTGCCCCTCCGGGCTGGCCAAAACCTCCGCCAAGACCATCGCCCCCCAAGGATTGGCCGCATTGATGGGAATGGCCGTGAACGAGGGATCGATCAAGCTGGTGCCCGGGATCCCATAGGGGGTGGTGCTGGGAGGAAATTGGCCGTTGCCCTTGCGCAAGATCACCTGATCGATAAAGGTGGGGATGAGCCACACTTCGCCATTGGCAAAGAGCTCCGCCAGGCGGGCAAAGGTGGGCGGGTAGGTTTGGCCCCGCCTCCACAAGAAGGGATCCAGCTTTCTCAGGTATTCCACCAGGGCAGGGGATTGTCGCGCCCAGAGATCGGCATCGAAGTCCGGCCCGCTGTACTGGGCATAGCCCCCGGTCACGCCGTAGAAGGCGCTCAACAAAAAGCGGCTGCCATGAAAATCCGGCGGGGCCACGTAGGTAAATCGCCCTGGGTTGGCCTCTGCCCAAGCCAACAGTTCGGCGTGGCTCTGGGGGGGCTTGGGCACCCGCTCGGCATCATAGGCCATTAAAAAGTAGTTGCCGGTGTAGGGTGCAGAATAGCCCTCGGTGGGCAGGCCAAAATCCGTTGCAATATCGGCGGGATCGTAGAAGGGCAAGCTGGGCAATTTCTCAGCAAAAGGGCCGAAGAGCAAATTCCCCTGCTTGAGGGTGCGGAAGTTGTTGCCATTGATCCAGATGAGATCGATGCTGCCGCCGCTGAGCAGCCCGGCCTGTACCTCCCCAATCACCTTGTTGACTGCTTCAACGGTATCCGTGAGCGGGATCCGGTTCAAGCGAATGCCATAACGCTCCTGCAACTGGCTTTTCACCCAGCCATCCACGAAGCCATTGATGGCCTCGCTGCCGCTCCACATGGCCCAGTTGACAGAGCTGCCCCGCGCCCGCTCCAGAATGTCTGCCCAGCTCAGGGATCCCAGATCCACCATGTTCTGGGAGGTGTTCTGGGCAAACGGAGAGCCTTGACTCAACACCCAAGCCCCCAAGGATCCCAGGCCGGCCAATACCTGCCGCCGCTTCCAGAAAACGCTTTTGAGTTGCATAGCCTTGCCACCATCCCCATCAAACTTTCAGGTTTCAGATTCAACTTAAACTCTCCCCTCCTCCTTTGGGAAAAGGGCCGGGGGTGAGGGATCCCCGCCAACCCCCACAGGCCACAGAGCCTCTGGCGGCAAATGGATCCACACTGCCTGCCCCGGCGCAAACACCTGATGGGGGGCCACCCAGGCCTGCAGACTGCCCCAAGGGGTTTGTAAGGTCAGCCGTCGCTGGGTGCCCGCAAAGCGTTCCGCCATCACTTGAGCGGAGAAAACATTGTCGGCCAAGCCGGGCGGCTGGGGAAACACCTGCACCTGTTCCGGGCGCACCGTCAGCCGCACCTGACCTTGGAGTGGCGCGGCGCTTTTCAAGAGGATCCCGTCGTTGAGGCGAAGCTGGTGACCCTCCGCCTGCGCATCGAAAAAATTGACCCCGCCAAAAAAGCGGGCAATGCGCTCGGAGCGCGGCTGCTGATAGAACTCCACAGGGGATCCCACCTGGTGTAGCTGCCCCTCAAACATCAGGCCGATGCGTTGGGCCATAGCTGTGGCTTCTGCTTGATCGTGGGTAACCAGCACCGTCGTCACCCCTGTTTCCGCCTGCAGCTCCAGGATGAGAGCCTGCATCTCTTGGCGCAGGTTGGCATCCAGGGCCGACAAAGGTTCATCCAACAGCAGCACCTTGGGCCGAATCACCAAAGCCCGCGCCAGGGCCACCCGCTGCGCTTGTCCGCCAGAAAGCTGGCTAGGCCGACGCTGAGCCAATCCGGGCAATTGCACCCGCTCCAACATGCGCCAGGCGGCAGCCTCCCGCTCTGCCCGGGGAATGCCCCGCATTTTCAGGCCAAAAGCGACGTTTTCCCCCACGCTCAGGTGGGGAAACAGGCGGCTGTGTTGGGACAGCAAAGTCACGCCGCGCCGTTCCGGCGGCAGAGGGTTGAGGGGGATCCCGTCCAGCCAGATTTCCCCCGGATAGGGCAAGGGATCCGGCTCCAGCAGGCCGGCGATGAGATTGAGGGTGGTGGACTTGCCGCAGCCCGACGGCCCCAGCAGGGCGAAGATCTCCCCTGCCTCCACGCTCAAAGACAAATCCCTGAGGACAGGGATCCCTCCCTTGTGGAAGCGCTTGCTGAGGTGGCGGAGAACAAGGTGGCCCATGCTTGAGTTACCGGTCAACCTCCCAAGGAGCTCTCAAGCTCTCCCAAATTAGAACAGAAAATACCGCTGCGCCATGGGCAGCACCTCTGCCGGCTCGCAGGTGAGCAATTCTCCATCGGCCCGCACTTCATAGGTCTCCGGGTTCACCTCAATGTGGGGAGTGGCGGTATTGAGTTTCAAATCCGCTTTGCCGATCTCGCGGCAATTTTTGACCGCTACGGCCCGGCGCTGGATCCCCAATTTCTCCGGGATCCCCAAGTCTAGAGCAGCCTGGGAGACAAAGAGGAGGCTGGTCTCGGTCAGGGCGCGGCCAAAGCTGCCGAACATGGGGCGGGGGTACACCGGCTGCGGGGTTGGAATGGAAGCATTGGGATCCCCCATCTGGGCGTAGGCAATCAGGCCCCCCTTCAGGACGATTTCCGGCTTAACCCCAAAAAAGGCCGGCTTCCACAGACACAGATCCGCCAGTTTTCCCACCTCCACCGACCCGATGACGTGGCTGAGGCCCTGGGCGATGGCGGGGCAGATGGTGTACTTGGCTACGTAACGCTTGGCCCGGAAGTTGTCGTTGCGGCTGCTGTCTTGCGGCAAAGGCCCCCGCTGCACCTTCATCTTGTGAGCCGTCTGCCAAGTGCGGATGATTACCTCCCCCACCCGGCCCATGGCCTGGGAGTCGGAAGAGATGATGCTGAACACCCCCATGTCATGCAAGATGTCTTCGGCGGCAATAGTTTGGGGGCGAATGCGGCTTTCGGCAAAAGCAATATCCTCCGGCACATTCTTGCTCAGGTGGTGACACACCATCAGCATGTCCAGATGCTCTTCGATGGTATTGCGGGTAAAGGGGCGGGTGGGATTGGTGGAGCTGGGCAGCACGTTGGGCTCCGAGGCAATGCGAATGATATCGGGGGCATGCCCACCCCCGGCCCCTTCGGTGTGAAAGGTGTGAATGGTGCGGCCATTGATGGCGGCGATGGTATCTTCCACAAAAGCCGATTCATTTAAAGTATCGGTGTGGATGAGGGTTTGGACGTCGTACTCATCCGAGACTTGCAAACAGCTGTCGATCACCGCCGGCGTGGATCCCCAATCTTCATGGATCTTGAGGCCGCAGGCCCCCGCTTCCACCTGTTCCCGCAAAGCTGCGGGAAAAGCCGCGTTTCCCTTGCCAAAGAAGCCCAAATTGACGGGGAACCCCTCCGCCGCCTGCAACATCTTGCCCAAGTTCCAAGCTCCAGGGGTGCAGGTGGTGGCGTTGCTGCCTGTGGCCGGCCCAGTTCCGCCCCCCAAAAGGGTGGTCACTCCCGAGGCGATGGCAAACTCGCACAGCTGCGGACAGATGAAATGCACATGGGCATCGATCCCGCCCGCTGTCAGGATCAGGTTTTCCCCGGCAATCACCTCAGTGCTGGGGCCAACCACCATGCCCGGCGTCACCCCCGCTTGGATGTTGGGGTTGCCGGCTTTGCCAATGCCGACAATGTAGCCATCGCGAATGCCCACATCCGCCTTGACAATGCCCCACCAGTCCAGGATCAGGGCGTTGGTGATCACCAGATCCAAGGCCCCGTTGGCGCGGGTGGCCGTCGGCGATTGCCCCATGCCATCGCGGATGGTTTTGCCGCCCCCAAACTTAATCTCCTCGCCGTAGGTGGTGAAATCCTCCTCCACCTCGATGATCAGTTCGGTATCCGCCAGGCGCACCCGATCCCCTACGGTGGGGCCGTAGTTGCTGACGTATTGGCGACGGGGAATCTCTAGGGTCATAGGGTGGTATCTGCAAAAGGGCTGCCAGGGTTTTACCACACATCCCCACCCAGGGGATCCCTTGCTGCTTGTTGTCTGGGGGGATCCCTTGCTGCTTGTTGTCTGGTTTCAACCCTTCATTAGAACCCATTGGGTCGACTGAAAATTCGTTACATATATTTACATCTATGATCGAAGAAACAATTGCCAATCGACTCCAGCCTCGATGGGACAAGGGATCCCTCGTTTAATTATTGTGAAGCAACTGAGGGCTCACAAACCCTGACCTATAATGCCAGGTAAGTCCTGCCCTGGGGGAATCTTCTGCCAAGGGGTAGGGATGCTTCGTTCCTTGTCGCAAGAGAGGAGTTCTTGATGACAACTACGCCAAAGGAGCGAGAGCCGAAGGTCAAGGTGTCGGTTGACGTGGATCCGGTTCCCACCTCATTTGAGAAATGGGCCAAGCCGGGCCACTTCGATCGCAGCCTATCCCGTGGCCCCAAGACCACGACCTGGATCTGGAACCTCCATGCTCTTGCTCATGACTTCGACAGTCACACCAGCGACTTAGAAGACGTCTCTCGTAAGATCTTTTCCGCTCACTTCGGCCACTTGGCAGTGGTTTTCGTCTGGCTGAGCGGCATGTACTACCACGGAGCTCAGTTCTCCAACTATTCTGCTTGGCTGGCGGATCCGATCAACGTCAAGCCCAGCGCCCAAGTGGTCTGGCCCATCTTCGGCCAAGAGATCCTGAATGGGGATGTGGGCGGCGGCTTCGAAGGGATCCGCATTACTTCTGGTCTATTTCACCTCTGGCGAGCTGCCGGCATCACCAATGAGTTTCAACTCCTCTGCACCGCCATCGGTGGCTTGGTGATGGCCGGGTTGTGCCTGTTCGCCGGCTGGTTCCACTACCACAAGCGGGCTCCCAAGCTGGAGTGGTTCCAAAATGTGGAATCGATGCTCAACCACCACCTAGCGGGCCTGCTGGGGCTGGGTTCTTTGGCCTGGGCCGGTCACCAAATCCACGTGTCCATTCCCATCAACAAGATGTTGGATGCGGGCGTGCCGGCTGACCAGGTGCCCTTGCCCCACGAGTTCATCCTCAACCCGGCCCTGATGAAGGAGATGTTCCCCAGCGTGGATTGGGGCATCTTCAGCGGGGTGGTGCCCTTCTTTACCTTGGATTGGGGCAAGTACGCGGAGTTTCTCACCTTCAAGGGTGGCCTGGATCCGCAGAACGGCGCCCTCTGGCTGACCGACCAAGCCCACCACCACTTGGCCATTGCTGTGCTCTTTATCGTGGCCGGCCACATGTACCGCACCAACTGGGGCATCGGCCACTCCATTAAAGAGATCCTGGAAGCCCACAAAGGCCCCTTCACCGGCGAAGGCCACAAGGGCCTCTACGAAGTGCTCACCACCTCCTGGCATGCCCAACTGGCCATCAACTTGGCCATGGTGGGATCCCTGAGCATCATCGTGGCGCAGCACATGTACGCCATGAACCCCTACCCCTACATGGGCATCGACTACGCCACCCAGATCTCCCTGTTTACCCACCACATGTGGATAGGCGGCTTCTTCGTGGTGGGGGGTGCTGCCCACGGGGCCATTTACATGGTGCGGGACTACGACCCGGCGGTGAACCGCAACAACGTGTTGGATCGGGTATTGCGCCACCGCGACGCCATCATCAGCCACCTGAACTGGGTGTGTCTGTTCTTGGGCTTCCACGCCTTTGGCTTCTACGTCCACAACGACACGATGCAAGCCCTGGGCCGTCCGCAGGACATGTTCTCGGACACCGGGATCCAACTGCAGCCCATCTTTGCCCAGTGGATTCAGTCGCTGCACACTTCGGCCATTGCCAGCACCGCTCCCTATGTGGGCGCCTCGGTTAGCCCCATCTTTGGTGGCGACGTGGTGGCTGTGGGTGGCAAGGTGTCCATGATGCCCATGGTGCTGGGCACGGCGGACTTCATGGTGCACCACATCCACGCCATGACCATCCACATTACGGTGCTGATCCTGCTCAAGGGGGTGTTGTTTGCCCGCTCCTCTCGCCTGATCCCGGACAAAGGCAAGCTGGGCTTCCGCTTCCCCTGCGATGGCCCGGGCCGCGGCGGCACCTGCCAGGTCTCCGGCTGGGATCACGTGTTCCTGGGGCTGTTCTGGATGTACAACTGCATCTCCATCGTGATCTTCCACTTCAGCTGGAAGATGCAGAGCGACATCTGGGGCACCGTCAACGCCGATGGCACGATTGAGCACATCACCGGCGGCAACTTTGCGGCCAGCGCCGTCAACATCAACGGCTGGTTGCGGGACTTCCTGTGGGCGCAATCGGTGCAGGTGATCAACTCCTACGGCTCGGCGCTGTCGGCCTATGGGCTGCTCTTCTTGGGCGCTCACTTCGTCTGGGCCTTCAGCCTGATGTTCTTGTTCAGCGGTCGCGGCTACTGGCAGGAGCTCATTGAGTCGATCGTTTGGGCCCACAACAAGCTAAAAGTCGCTCCGGCCATTCAACCCCGCGCTCTGAGCATCATTCAGGGTCGGGCGGTCGGTGTGGCCCACTACCTGTTGGGAGGGATCGTCACCACCTGGGCGTTCTTCCTGGCACGGTTCGGCGCACTCGGCTAAGGCAAGGAGGAAGAGAGAATCATGACAACTGCAACTCGTTTTCCCCAATTCAGCCAAGACCTGGCCAGCGATCCCACCACGCGTCGGCTGTGGTATGGCATTGCCACCGCCCACGACTTCGAGACCCACGATGGCATGACGGAGGAGCGGCTTTACCAAAAGCTGTTCGCCACCCACTTTGGCCATCTGGCAATCATCTTCCTGTGGGCCTCCGGCAACGTCTTCCACATCGCCTGGCAAGGCAACTATGAGCAATGGGTAGCCAACCCCACCGGTGTTACGCCCATCGCCCACGCCATCTGGGATCCCCACTTTGGCAAGGCAGCGGTGGAAGCCTTTACCCAACCGGGGGGCGGCGGCCCCGTCAACGCGGCCTACTCTGGCCTGTACTACTGGTTCAACACCATTGGCCTGCGCACCAACGGCGATCTCTACGCCGGTGCCATTGGCCTGTTGTTGTTGGCGGCGGTGTTTCTGTTTGCCGGCTGGCTGCACCTGCAGCCCCGCTTCCGGCCTAGCCTGAGCTGGTTCAAGAACGCTGAAGCCCGTCTCAACCACCACCTGGCCGGCTTGTTTGGGGTCAGTTCCCTGGCTTGGACTGGTCACCTGGTACACGTCGCCATCCCCGAGTCCCGCGGGCAGCACGTAGGCTGGGACAACTTCCTTACCACTCTGCCCCACCCGGCAGGTCTGAAGCCCTTCTTTACCCTCAACTGGGGGGTGTATGCCCAGAACCCGGACACGGCCAACCATGTCTGGGGCACGGCAGAAGGGGCGGGCACGGCCATCCTCACTTTCTTGGGTGGCTTTAACCCCAACACCCAGTCCCTGTGGCTGACGGACATGGCCCACCACCACCTGGCCATCGCGGTGATCTTCATCGTGGCCGGCCACATGTACCGCACCAACTGGGGCATTGGCCATAGCATCCGGGAGATCCTTGGCGCCCACAACCCCCCCAAGGGCACTCCCTTCGGGGGCCTGCTGGGAGAAGGCCACAAAGGTCTCTACGACACGGTCAACAACTCCCTGCACTTCCAGTTGGCTCTGGCCTTGGCCTGTCTGGGGGTGGTGACCTCGCTGGTGGCGCAGCACATGTACGCCCTTAACCCCTACGTGTTCATGTCCATGGATCACACCACAGAGGCGGCTCTCTACACCCATCACCAGTACATTGCTGGCTTCTTGATGGTGGGGGCGTTTGCCCACGGGGCCATCTTCCTGGTGCGGGACTACGATCCTGAGGCCAACAAGAACAACGTGCTGGCGCGGGTGCTGGATCACAAGGAAGCGATTATCTCCCACCTCAGCTGGGTATCGCTGTTCCTGGGCTTCCACACCCTGGGGCTGTACGTCCACAACGACGTCATGCAGGCCTTTGGCACGCCGGAGAAGCAGATCTTGATCGAGCCGGTGTTTGCTCAGTTCATCCAGGCCTCTCACGGCAAGATGATCTACGGCATGGATGTGTTGTTGTCCAACCCCGACAGCCTTGCTTCTACCGCTTGGCCCAACTACGGCAACGTGTGGCTGCCGGGCTGGCTGCAGGCCATCAACGATCCCAATGGATCCCTGTTCCTGCCCATTGGCCCGGGTGACTTCCTGGTGCACCACGCCATTGCCCTGGGCCTGCACACCACCACCTTGATCCTGGTGAAAGGTGCGTTGGATGCTCGCGGCTCTAAGCTGATGCCGGATAAAAAAGACTTCGGCTACAGCTTCCCCTGCGATGGCCCGGGTCGGGGTGGCACCTGCGACATCTCCGCCTGGGATGCCTTCTACCTGGCCATGTTCTGGATGCTGAACACCATCGGCTGGGTTACCTTCTACTGGCACTGGAAGCAGCTTGGGGTTTGGAGCGGCAACACTGCCCAGTTCAACGAGAACTCCACCTACCTGATGGGCTGGCTGCGGGATTACCTCTGGGCCAACTCCGCCCAGTTGATCAACGGCTACAACCCCTACGGGATGAATAACCTGGCGGTTTGGGCCTGGATGTTCCTGTTCGGCCACCTGGTGTGGGCAACTGGGTTCATGTTCTTGATCTCCTGGCGCGGCTACTGGCAAGAGCTGATCGAGACCTTGGTGTGGGCGCATGAGCGCACTCCCTTGGCCAAGCTGATCCGCTGGAAAGACAAGCCGGTGGCCATGTCGATTGTCCAAGGTCGTCTGGTGGGTCTGGCCCACTTCACGGTGGGTTACGTGTTGACCTACGCGGCCTTTGTTATCGCCTCGACAGCCTCTCAGTCGGGGTAGCCAGCCCATAACCTGCTGAATAGGGATCCCTTGGCTTGTCCGGGGATCCCTTTTTTGTGAGTTGGTAGAGTGGTGATATGAAGTTTAGGGTCTGATGAGTTTGGTCGATGACTCTAGCCGCCCGATTGGATCCCTATATCAGGCGATATACCTTTGAGGAGTTTCATCGACTGATTGAGTCTGGACAGATTGAAGAGCCCAATCAGTTGGAGCTGATTGACGGGCTCCTGGTTCAAAAGATGACGAAAGGGGAGAGGCACGCCGCCTACTGTAGCCGCCTGTACCGACTGTTGGTGGGCCTTGTGCAGGAGCAAGCTATTGTGCGCACCCAGGATCCGGTGCAACTGCCCCCCAATCACGAGCCAGAGCCCGACTTTGCCATTGTGCGCTTTCAGCAGGATGAGTACCGCTCTCGGCATCCTCAGCCCGAAGACATCTATCTCATCATCGAAGTGGCTGATTCTTCCCTTACCTATGATCGGGAAGTCAAACTCGGACTCTACGCCAAAGCCGGGATCCCCAACTACTGGATCTTGAACTTGCAAGAGAACTGCCTAGAGACGTACAGCTTGCCAACGGAGTCGGGAGTTTACCAAAAAAGAGAGGCTTACACCCCCAAGGAGAAAGTTGGGATCCCTGGGATCCTGGCTGGAGAGTTGAGTCTGGATCAGCTAGAAATCGCAAGAGCCCCGCACTGTACCCGTAGGGTCAGTGTCGGGAGGAATGCGGAAGTTACGATAGAACCATGACCCAAGTCCTGACCGTCTCCTGTAAGCTCAAGGTGTCCCAGTCGCAGGCCGCAAAGTTGGACGCGACCTTGGATGCCTTTGTGCAGGCGTTGAACTGGGTCAACCAAAACACGCCCGAGAAAGTCACCAACGCCGTTAAGCTCCAGTCTCTGTGCTACCGCGAAATCCGTGCCCGGTTCGGCTTATCCAGTAACTTGGCTCAGCAGGTCTGCAGACGGCTGGCCGGCGCCCGTAAAGTTGCCCAACAGAAAAACCGCCCCGTCAAAGCGTTCAAAGGGGGCTTCGCTACCTACGACGCTCGTATCTTTTCGTTCCGCGAGAAAGACTGGACGGTGTCGCTGACCACGGTGGAGGG
>NZ_JANSIG010000075.1:0-15325 GCF_047461975.1 Synechococcus sp. R55.3
TGGCCAGGAACTTCTTGAGTTTTCTCTATCTCGTCAGTGCTCTCTTTTGGCTCAAATGAAAGATCAACACAACCTAGCTTTTGGTGTTGCGGGTCTTGGCAGTAGCGGCTGTAGAGCTGCTGCTTGCGGCTAACCTCTGCCGGGGAGTTGTCTGGAATGGCTTCTAGCTTCTGTCGCTCCTGGCTAAGCTCAGCCACCACCTGGTCAGTGTCAAAAGCAAGGGAAAGCTGCCCTGTTTGCAAACTCTGGCACTCGGTGCGATTGCGCTGCTTTAGCGAGCGGGCAGCCTCCTTGGAGTCAGCGCTAACCGGGGTAAAGGCTTCATCGGGGATGCCCTTTTCCAAAATCGCCAAATCCAAGACACCCACCAGCGAATCGCCGCACTTGATGTGGTGATCCAGGAAGGTGAGGGGCTTGCCGGCGCAGTGGGCCTCCAGCCACAGGGCCACGCGGCAGAGTTCCACCGCCAGGGGGTTTTTGTCCACGCCGTAGATGCAGTGCGCCACCACATCGCGGATGGCCTCGCGGACACGCTCGGGGGCGGGTTCCTCTTCGCCGGTGCGGATCTTTGCCAGTTCCTTGCCCAACCTGCGGGCGGCAGCCAGCAGAAAGTGTCCCGATCCGCAGGCGGGGTCAAGGACGCGGAGGGAGAGCAGGGCCTGTTCGGCATCCGCCATTGGCTTGGCTTTGGCCAGCCGCTCTGCTAGAACCGGTTCCAGCGCCGAGCGGATGAGTTCTGCCACCAGCTCCGGCGGGGTGTAGTAGGAGCCGGTGCTCTTGCGCTCTGACCCGAAGGCCAACTCAAAGCGGGGGATCCTTCCCGAGGTGTCAATCTGAGGGTGGTATTCGAGCAGGCTTTCATAGACCGAGCCCAGTTCCTCCACATCCAGCGCCGCATAGTTCACGCGCCGAGGTGAGGCGGAAGCATCTTCCCGATAGTAGGATAGATGCCAAAAGGCCTCCAGCAGAGCCCGATTGCTGAGGCTGTAGGTATCTAGATCGAGGGGAGCAAAAAGCTCGCCGTTAAGAGGAGAGACCTTCAACAGGTTGGCCAGCTCTTCCTTCGAGAACACCCTCCACAGCACCCGCAAGCTGCACCAAAGATCCTCGTGTTCGGTATAGGCACTCTGCCGATCCAAAAGCCGCCGCAACCGCGTCACGCTGTAGTGATCCCGGTAGAGAGGATTGTCGCTAATCAGCCCCCGCTCCTCCGAGACCAGCAAAAACAGAAAGCGATAGACCAAGCGCAACAGTTGCCGATAGAACTCCTCTGGGGTGAGAGGCTCTGAGCTGCCGGCTTTCGGGTCGATCCGCCTCCGCAGGTCAGTGTTGTTGGAGCGCTCCAGAAAGCCGTTGGCCAAGCGCTTCAGACATTGCTCCACACCATCCCGCAGCCGATCCCGTACCCGCCCCCCCTGTTCCAAGGCGTCCCGGTAGTACTGCTCCAGCAGGCAGGTTGGGGCATCTTCAGCCCTGTGCGGCAGCCGACTGCGGTGCAGCAGCCGGTAGAGGATGGCAAAGTCGTTAAAGCGCTGCTCCTCCAGGATTTGCTGCAGGTCAAACTCGGCGTAGGCTTGGCGACGCACGAAGGTGCAATCTCGCAAAAGGCGCAGCCTCAGGCCGTTGCTCACAATGCCCCAGAGGTGATCGCTGCGGTTGAGGTACTCCTGCACCAGCGAATGGGGCGCAAGTCTTGGTCGACCGCTGGGAGCCAGACGCCCCAGCTCCTGCCGAACCCCGACAATGTGGACTGGCGGTGCATCCTCCGCCTCTCCGGCGCGATGCGAAATGGCAAACGTGGCACCGTCTATTTCGTAGGCGCGCGCGTTGTAGCGCAGCTCGTACCCCAGCAGGCTCAGAAACGGGATCAACCAGACATCGCGAGTAACCGAGGTGGCCAAGTCGCTCTCCGGCAGGCGCTCTAGGCGACGCCGGAAGATCTCCCACTGGGCGCGGGCCTCGGCAAAGACGCCGGCAATCTCATCCGTCAGGCTGCGCCGGTTGTCCAGCCCAAAGTCTTTCGGCTTCTGCCCAGTAAGCTCGCCGGCAAGGAGCTTTTCCAGCGTATCGGGGCCCAAAAGCCCCCCTTCAAGGCGTACGGCAGGGAACTGGCTCATCGCGACACCACAGGTTGCAAGACAAGGAGTCCCAGAAGATCGGGAGGAAATTGCGGCTTGACCGCCAGCCCCCGCACCTGCAGTGCCACCGCCTGACAGACGCGTTTGTGAGCAGCAGTCAGTTCGTCCGCGCGGCGGACAATTCGATCCCGGATGGCTTGTTGCAGCAAGTGCCCTGTGCCCCAGGCTTCAGGGGGATCCCTGTGCCAGTCTCCAAGGTTGCTGAGCACCCGTCGGATTAGCTCCTGCTTCTCGGCCAGAGGGGGATTGTCATCCGGCTGGGCTTCTGCCAGCAGCCGCAAGGCATCGCCGGTCTCCAGCCACTGGGGATTGCTGCCTCCCAGGCCAACATAGGCAAGCACCAGGACTTCTTCCGATAAAAGGGATCGGGCAGCAGGTTGCTCGACCAGGTAGCGTATACGCAGCAGCAGGATGGTCGTGAGTTTGGTTACGGCACGGGTGCGCAGGACGCCGCAGCGGGAGACCACCCTGCTATTGGGGCTGGGATCGTTCAAGGCTGCCTCGAAGAGGTAGCGGGCCAACGTGGCTACGAAGCGGTGGTTTCGGCCAATGTATTCCGCCCCTTCAGGCGTGGGCGAGTCGAAGCTGATGAGCCACCGACCGTCCTTGGGGGAGGGCAGGGCCAACTTGACCAGTTCAGGCAGGGTTCTGGTCGCCTCTGGAGTGATGCTCGCCCGAAAGACACCCGGTCGGTTGTCCGGGGAAACAGGCAGACCAATGCGCTCTGCTGCCGCCAGGAGGAATTCGCGCACAGCCGTGGGATCCCCTAGCACAGCATCTGTGGCCTCAACTTCCCGCTGCACTTCTTCGGGCTTGAGCGCCCGCTGGGCAAACCGGGTGCGATTGATCTGCTCGCGCTCGGCGTACTGTTGCCACTGCCGATGAAACTCTTCCACTTCTGGCACGCCAAGGTCGAGCACAAGCTGGCGTTCGGCAGACCAGCGTCCCCTGCGCAGGAAGAGGGCTTCAAGAACGGCCTGCGTGACGCTCTCGCTGGCTTCCGGCACAGGCACATGGGTGCCCAAGGCGCGGTGGATCTCCCGCGCTTTGTTGAGCAGCACCTCAAGCACCACGCCGTCTATGGGGTTGTCGCGCCCAAAAAACCGAATGACCCTGACCCGCCCGGCCTTTTGGCCGTAGCGATCTACTCGGCCCTCCCGCTGCTCCAGCCGATTGGGATTCCACGGCAGGTCGTAGTGAACGACAGCCGTAAACTTCTCCTGCAGGTTCACCCCTTCCGAGAGGCAGTCCGTTGCCACAAGCACCCGAGGACGGTTAGGTTCGATTTCGGCAATTTTCGCTTCCCGCTCATCGTCGCCCATGCGACCGGTGACCCACACCACTTGGGCTGTGGTTTCCAACGACTGGCGCAGGTGGTCTGCAAGGTACTCCGCCGTAGCGACATACCGGCACCAAAGGATGGGATGGAAGCCTTCCTTCAGCAGATCCCGCACAATCTTGATGGCCCGCTTAAGCTTGGTGTCGTCGTCCGTGCCGTAGAGTTTGTTGGCCAATTGAGCGAGTTCGCGCAGCTTGCGGCGGTCTGCTTCTTGTTCTTGCAGAGTTGCGCCGGTGGCCTCGAGAGCCAGAGTGGGCGATTCGTCGTCGGTGCGCCCTTCTGCCGACTCGAACACCAGATGCCCAAATTCCTCGGTCTCCTCTTCGGCCAGCGGTGCTCCAGCCCGATGGGTCAGCGCTGCCAGGGCTGCTGCTGGGCTGGACATAACGCAGCGTAAGAGCGCCAAAGCGCCCCAGTAACGCACCCGCCGCTGGCGCTTTTCCAAATGTTCGCCGGTGCGCACGATTTCCGAGCAAAACGCATAGGTGCGCTCGAACAGCTCACGATTCCGCTCAGAAAGAGTGTAGGTTTCATCTACAGATTCCCGCGTTGGAAAACAGGCAGTTTCTTCCCAGGTCTGAGCAATATCCCGCCGCGTGCGCTGGACGAAGTGACGAGCCAGTTTGATGCGTTGATCCTCATTGAGGGCTTGGGGATCCCAGGCCCCAAACTCAGGGCGCAGCAGTTCCAGCAAGGAACGAAAGGCGTCTTCGATACCACTGTGGGGGGTCGCCGTCAGCAGGATCAGATGTCGGTCGGGCTTTTGAGCGATGGCTTTTAGAAGGGCATGCCGTTCCTGCTGGTTCCTGCCAGGATGGGCTGCTGTTGCCCCGTGAACTTCGTCGGCAATGACTAGCTCAGGACAGAATTGCAAAAACTGGTTTCGGTTGCGCTCCGTCTTGATGAAATCAATGCTTGCCACCTGGACGGGGAAGTGTTCGTAGAGGCTGCGCCCTACCGGCGTTTGGCGCTCAAGCTGCCCGACGGTTCCGGAGCGGATGACCACCGCTTCAAGGTTGAACTTCTCCGCCAATTCCTTAGCCCATTGTTCGCACAGGTAGGGTGGGCACAGGATACAAAAGCGCCGGATTTCGCCGCGATCCAGAAGTTCTCTGGCAATCAGCAGAGCTTCGATGGTTTTGCCTACGCCAACGTCATCGGCGATAAACAGCCGCACGGGATCCAGACGCAGGGCCATCAGAAGGGGCACAAATTGGTACGTCCGTGGCCGGATGGAAATGCGCCCTAGGGAGCGAAGTGGGGTAGCCCCCTCGCGCAGCGTAAGCCGTGCAGCTTGCCAAAGCAGACGAGCGCTTGTGGCGTCGGAAACGTCCTCGGCTGTGGGCAGCGGGAAGGATGCAGGCGTGACTCGCTCAAACGGCAGGGTACCGCCCACCAGACCCATCAGTTCCCGGTGAAGGTAAACCACGTCCTCCGGGGTGCCGGTGAGGGGGCGGAGAACAATGGTCTCGTCCGTGTCTGCGGGCATCACAACCCATTCGCGGTTTCGGCAGCAGACAATCGATCCAGGATGCATGCAGCCTCCATCGGGGGCGCACTAAGATAAAGCTAAGTAGCCTCACACCCATCCCTCTTCGGCGTTGGCACGAGTAGGGCCGTGGTTTCTTTCCTAACCTACACGCAGTACCACCTGAGCTGTCAGTGGCTTCATCAGCAGGGAATCTGGGACATAGTCCGTGCTCTGGCGGAGAGAAACCACCTTTCATTATCTTTTTTGATTTTTTGATGATGTTGCTCGTCTTGCCCCACAACAGACGTGCAGAGCATAGCTTTGCAAGAGTTAGCGCCTCGGCTTGTAAGGTGGAGCGATCGGTTGTGTTAGTCTTAACTCCACAGGGAGCGATTGGGCTGCTTTTCGGCCCCGTGCTGAGTTCTAGAGTGGGCACATGAGCGACAAACAGTTGGATGATTTGCAAGAGGCCATGAGCACCGCGGGTCGCTCAATCAAGAAAGCAGCCCGACGGGGAGCCTATGAAACTGCCCAGGCCATCGGAGAGGAGCGGCGGCGCATCCGTATTCGCACCTTGGATGGCACCGACATTCGCGGCGAGGTGTTTCTGGAGGGGACGGAGTTCGAGCGACGGGTCTCCAGCTTGCTCAACGACGAGCGCACGTTTGTTCCCTTAACCGACTCAGAAATGTTTATCAATGGCCGCCGTGTTGCCCATGCGGAGTTTATCTGCGTCAACAAAAACGCCATTTCCTACGTGCTTGAGGAATAGGCACCCAGTCAGGTCTGTCAACTAACCGTTTGGTTTTTTGGGGTGGATGGCTGTTCTGACCTTTGTCTTCTTTCATGAACCCTTCCCTTGTCTCTGACGGATTACAGGCCGGTGAGGTGGGATCCCTGGTCAGCTTGCGTGGGGTTGGCAAGCGCTACCCCAGCCCGTCTGGGGAATTGGTGGCGCTGCGGGATATCAATCTGGAGGTGCAGCGGGGCGAGTTTATCGCCTTGATTGGCCCTTCCGGTTGCGGCAAAACCACGCTGCTGCGTATTTTGGCGGATCTGGAGCAGCCCAGCGAGGGATCCGTGTCCATTGCAGGACGAAGCCCCCGACAGGCCCGGCAGGAGCGGCTCTACGGCTATATTTTCCAGGCCCCGACCCTGCTGGAATGGCGCACGGCTTTGCAGAATGTGATGTTGCCGCTGCAGGTGATGCACCTCTCCAAACGAGAGCGTCAGGAGCGGGCCAAAGCGATGTTGCAGCGGGTGGGGCTGGGGAACTTTTTGCACAGCTACCCCTGGCAACTGTCTGGAGGTATGCAACAGCGGGTTTCGCTGGCGCGGGCCTTGGTCTTTGACCCCGAGCTGCTGTTCATGGACGAGCCCTTTGGGGCCCTAGACGAGATCACCCGCGAGAAAATGAACCTGGAGCTGCTGCGCCTCTGGGAGACTACCCAAAAAACCGTCTTTTTCGTTACCCACTCCATTCAAGAGGCGGTATTTCTCTCCACCAGAGTGGTGGTGATGACCCCCAACCCCGGCCAAATTGCCAAGGTGATCCCGGTAGATCTCCCCCAGCCACGCGGCTTCGAGACCTGGCGCTCCACCCGCTTCTTTGAGCTGACAGGAGCAGTGCTGGAAAGCTTAAGGGAGGTCTTCCGCCAGGACTGACCCCCTGCAAGTCAATTCCAGCAAGGGTAGGATGAGACAGAGCCGGCCTCAAGCCCCCCTTGGGATCACCGACGCGATGAGCAGCACCCGTTATCCGTTTGAGCGTGTTCGCGAGCATTTGCTCTTCCAATCCTTGGAAGATGCCGAGTGGAAGGCATTGACGGCTGCCCTGTTGCCCAGCCGCTTTTCCCCAGGCCAGGTGATCTTCCAGGAAGGGGATCCCAGTAGTGACCTGTACATGATCCTCAGTGGAGTGGTGGAGCTGCGTCGCCAGTACGTGCGACATCCGGGAGATTATTGGCTGGCCACGCTGCACGCCGGGCGCTTGTTTGGGGAACTTTCTCTGCTGACGGGGCGGCGGCGCTCCTTTACGGCAGTGAGCATGACCGAGGTGCAAACCCTACGCCTTTCCACCGAAGGGCTGATCCTGCTGCCCCTGGAAGTACAGGTGAAACTCTACCGCGCCTGGAGCCAGATCATCAGCGAGCACCTTTACTGGCTGGATAGTATGTTCACGGATCTGCTGGAGCAGCGGGGAGTAGAAAATGTAGCCTCGGCCATGGCTCTGCTGCACCAGCGCTATCCTTCTTGAAAGCGGCTCAATCCTTGCTCTGCATAGGGTTTGCAGGTGAACGTCCGCGAAGACGCCCCCCTTGGATCCCAAATTTTGTCTTCAGAATGTTCAGGGGTTGCGATATCATGTGCTAAGCAGCAGCCCCCAGGAAATTTCAAGCAGCGAGGTCAGGAGCAGTGGTCAGGGTAGCCATCAACGGGTTTGGTCGCATTGGTCGCAACTTTTTGCGCTGTTGGCTGGGTCGCTCCCAGTCCAACCTCGACATCGTCGCCATCAACGACACCTCAGACGCTCGCACGGCTGCCCACCTGCTCAAGTACGATTCCATCCTTGGGCCATTGCAGGGAGCAGACGTTGAGCCTGCAGAAAATGGTTTGGTGGTGAACGGCAAGCATATCTATGCCGTTTCCGACCGCAACCCCAGCAACCTGCCCTGGAAAGAGTGGAAGGTGGATCTTGTTATTGAAGCTACAGGTGTTTTTGTCGACTACCAGGGTGCCTCTAAGCACATAGAAGCGGGGGCCAAAAAGGTGGTGATCACCGCCCCGGCCAAGGGGGGAGACATTCCCACGTTTGTCTACGGTGTTAATCAACACACCTACGACCCGGTGCGGCACAACATTGTCAGCAACGCCAGCTGCACCACCAACTGCCTTGCCCCGATCATCAAGGTGTTGCTGGACAAGTTCGGCGTCCTCCGTGCCACCATGACCACCACCCACAGTTACACCGGCGACCAGCGGATCTTAGATGGTGGTCACCGCGATCTGCGGCGGGCCCGGGCAGCAGCATTGAGCATGGTGCCCACCACCACGGGGGCTGCCAAGGCGGTAGCTTTGGTGATCCCGGAGCTGAAAGGCAAGCTGAATGGGGTGGCGGTACGGGTTCCCACGCCCAATGTGTCTCTGGTGGACTTGGTGGTGCAGACGGAGCGGCGCGTGATTGCCGAGGAGGTAAACGCTGCCCTGAAGGAAGCCTCGGAAACCACGATGAAAGGGATCATCGCCTACTCGGATATTCCCTTGGTCTCCATCGACTACCGCGGCCACGACTGCTCAGCCATTGTGGATGCGGAGATGACCAGTGTGCTGGATGGGGATCTGGTCAAGGTCATGGCTTGGTACGACAACGAGTGGGGCTACTCCCAGCGGGTGTTGGACTTGGCGGAATACATGGCCGCTCACTGGGTGGAGTAGGCTGCTTCGGTTGGCAACCCTCTTCTGTTCCCCATTATTCCCCCATCGAGAACTGGGCAAAAACCTGCCAACGTTTGCCGTCGTGGAGGAGGAGCGTCAAAGCTGACGCTACAAACGCACTCTGGAAAGAACGCGTCTTGAACTCTGGCCAGGCGGCGCGAAAGTGGGCGGGGGTTAGGTCTCGGAAGGCCACGGTTATGTGGGGCACAAACGGACGGGCTTGAGCGGTCGTTTCTTTCCGGTTGAGAAGGAGCCCCATGTGGTGATGGGCTTGAGCTTGTAGCTGCTGCAGTTCTGGGGAGGGCACGACGTGAATAAAAATGACACGCGGCGCGAAGGCCCCAAAGCCGGATAACTGGATGGCGACGGGAGTTTGCTGCTTGGCAAAGGCCTCTAGGGATCCCGTCAAGGCTGGCAGCTCGGAACTGGGCCACTCGAACGGCGGCACCAGGGTGATGTGGGGGGGAGAGCGCAGAGCTGCTCGGCTGGCAAATTGCTCTGCAAACTCTTGCTGGATGGCCGTCACCTGCTCTTGCAGGGCCGGAGGGGGAAGCAGAGCAAGAAACAGTCGCTGCTTGGGGTTATCCATCAGCATTGGCAAGAACCTAGAGAACAGGGGCTGCCTCTAATCGCCGATTGACTGCTCGCGATAGCGGGACGGAGTCCTCACTTTGCTGAACAGTTCTGCACACCCTAAGGTACGAACGCTATGGAGCCATATCTTCCAACACCTGCCAGTATCTAGTGCTAGTATCTAGAGAGCCGGTAGGTAGCTCTGTGCTCTTGGGGTTTAAGGCCAAGTTGGTGTTGAACAACAAGCGACATACTCCAAGCTCTGGGGGAATTGACGCCTATGGAGACTCCTCTGGCGGGGTGGTAGGTCTAAAACCTACCGCTAGTCAAGGGTCGCTGAAGCAGGAAGAAAGCAACAACACTAGACAAAAGCTTAGTTTTGTTCAGTGTTGTGTAGGTCTTTCGGAGCGGATAATGCAACTGTAGCCAAGCCCAAGCCTCTATGTCGCGCCCTGCCGCTTCTTCCCCTATCCCGGATCTCCCATCGCCGACCGGATCCTCAGGTCAAAATTCCCATCCGGCCTCTATTCCAACCTATCAGTGGCACTTGTTCCTGTGTGCGGATCAAACCAAGCCCAAATGTTGTGAGAAAGCTGTGGGATTGGAAGCCTGGGACTATTTAAAATCGCGGATCAAAGAATTGGATCTGGAAATCGGGAGCGCCGGATCCCTGCGGGTGCACCGCACCAAAGCCAACTGCCTGCGGGCGTGCGACTATGCTGTTCCCGGCCCTGTGCTGCTGGTCTATCCCGGTGGGTTTTGGTACCACTCGGTCACGCCGGAGGTGGTGGAGGAGATTCTTCAAAAGCACATCTTGGGAGGGATCCCTGTTGTTGAGTATCTAGTAGCCCAAGATACCCTCAGCGCCCCTGATCCAAAAGGGCATGGATAGCCTGCACGCACTCTGCCGTCACCTGCTGCAAATCGGCCTTATCGCTGGAAGCGGGGGGGGGAATCACGTTGCCAATGCGCACCGTGATGGGGCAGAACAAACGCGGCCACCGGGATCCCTTGGGCAAGACCTTTTCCGTGCCCCAAAGGGCTACAGGCAGCAGAGGCGTTTGGGTGCGGGCTGCAACCAAGGCCGCTCCCAAGTGGGGCTGAGGAATGCGGCCATCGGGGGTACGAGTGCCATTCAAAAAGATCCCTACCGCCCATCCCTGCGCCAAAGCTGCTTCCGTGGCCCGCAGGGCAGCGCGGTCAGAGCCGCCTCTTTTGACCGGGTAGGCGCCGTAGAGCTGGATCACCTGCTTCAGCCCCGGCACCTGAAACAGCTCTTCCTTGGCCATGAAGGCCACCGGGCGGCGCACCGCATTGGCCACCAGCGGCGGATCCAAATGGCTGGCGTGGTTGCTGACGACGATGAGGGATCCCTGGCGAGGCACGTTTTCCTGCCCATAGGTGCGCCCAAAATACAGTCCCCGAAACAAGGGGTTGACCACCAGCCACTTGAGCAGCCAGTAGGCCAACCAATCCCGGCGGCGATAACCCATCTGTGAGTCCAACGATCCCTGCCACTCCGGCAGCAGTTCCCTCTCTGAGTGTAGTGGAGGGTGGGTGCTGAAGGGGATCCCTGGGCTTCAGCTCTCCAAATCGGGATCCTCACCCAAAGCCCGCAATCTTGCCGCCAGACGCTCCGCCCGTTGATGTTCTCGCTCCGCCCTTTGGCGTTCTTGCTCGGCCCGTTCCCGCTCCAACTCAGCCCGTTCATCGCCGGTCAGCAGCAACTGCCCTTGGGCATCACACCAGCGCAGCCAGCGAGCTTGTTTCCCCTCAAAAACGCCTTCCCACACCGTCAGGCCCAGCCCCACCTGTTCTAGCCAGGTCTCGGTCATTTCCGCGTAGTGGCGGCCCCGCAGTTCGAAAATGCGCAACTCCTCTGGCCCCAGCTCATGATTGGGATCGAAGACCGCGTAGTAGCTAACTCGCATCTGCTCATAACGGCTCAGCTTGCCTTCCAGCTCGTCGCCTTCGCGGTTGGAGACGATCTCGATCACCACATCCGGCGGCTTGTCAAATTGCCAGAGCAGGTAGCAACGGTTTTGCTTCTCCCACCATTGCTCCGGCACCGTGACGTCCAGGCTGAGAAAAACATCCGGCACAATCGGGGGCCGACCGATGGCGGTGTAGATGCCTACATTTGCCGCTGCTAAAAAGGTTTTGCCGCGCAAAGCGCTGTAGAGAGCCCCTGTCAAGAGGCGCTGCTGCTTTTCGGAGGCGAAATTATCCACCGGGGTATCGTCCTCCGTCACAAGGTCGGCAACGTCGGGAACCAGCAGTTCAGTATCCATGGGCAGATGGGGGTGGGGATGCCAGTGATCTTAGCCGCTCACCTCAGGGATCCTCTGCTCCCTGAGAAACAGAGAAAACAGAGTCCTCGAGCAAGCCCAGGTACAATCGAGAAAGCTTTACTTAACGATGATTTCTTTTTCTTCGCTGCTCGATGCAGATCGACATCCGTCCTGCGGAAAACTCGGACAGTGCGGCTCTGCTCCACATTTTGCAAGTGGTCTTTGCGGAGTATCCAGGCTGTGTATTGGACATCGAAGAGGTGCCGGAGTTGCTTCAGCCTGCCACAGCTTTCGCGGAGATGGGGGGATCCCTTTGGGTGGCGCAGCATCAGGATCAAGTGGTCGGCTGTGTCGGCCTTGTGCCCGATGGGATCCCTGGGCGCATGGAGCTGAAAAAACTCTACACTCTGCCCGCAGTGCGCGGTCGGGGTTTGGGTCGGCGTTTGATTGAACAGGCCGAATTTGCGGCTCGGCAGCAGCAGGCGGACTCTCTGCATCTGTGGACAGATACTCGCTTCACGACGGCTCATCGGGTTTATGAGCGGCTCGGCTATGTGCGTCTGCCGGAAATTCGTGAATTGCACGATCGCAGCAACTCTGTGGAGTATCACTACGAAAAGCGTCTCCGTTGAGGGTCGGGCTGTTGAACTGTGATGCGTTGGTGATTGGCTGTGGAGTGGTGGGCTGTGCCATTGCCTACGAATTGGCCACAGCTGGGCTGTCGGTCATTGGAGTGGATGCCGGGGAGCCGGCCTCAGGCGCCGCGGGCGCGTCGCTGGGGGTGTTGATGGGGATCTGCAGCCGCCAGCCTAGCGGGGAGGTGGTGCAGTTGCGTCTAAAAAGCCTGGAGCTGTTCGATCCCCTAATCGCGCGGCTGGAGGAAGACCTGGGCCGGAGTTTGCCCGTCAATCGGCGCGGCATTCTCAAACTCCTCAGGGAGGAGGAAGTGGAAGCTTGGCAAGAGACCCTGGCGGCCCGCCGACAAGCAGGTTACCGCCTAGATCTGCTCAGCCCTGCCGAAGTGGGATCCCTGCAGCCCGGCCTGCGCAGCGACCTGGCGGCGGCCATCTACTCTCCCCAGGATCGACAAGTCCAGCCCAAGCTCCTAACCCAGGCTCTCTTGGAAGCAGCCCAACGCAAGGGATCCCGCTTTTTCTTCCACCAGCCTGTCCAGAAGATTCAGCGCAGCTCGGATCCCCCCTTTCGCCTGCAAGCGGTTTACACCCCCGCTCTCACCCTCTCGGCAGGTCACGTCATTCTGGCGGCAGGTCTGGGCAGCTCCCCTCTGGCCAAAGAGCTGGGGTTGCAGGTGCCCCTGCAAGCGGTCAAAGGCCAGGCCCTGCGGGTCAGAGCTCCCGGGATCCCCCTGGGGCCCGTGGTCACCGACGCGGATCTGCATCTGGTTCCTTTGGGCGATGGATCCCTGTGGGTGGGGGCAACAGTGGAATTTCAGGCCCCTCATCCCGAGCCGACGCTGCTGGCGCTACAAGATCTGCTGGCCCGCGCCATCCGACTCTGCCCGGCTTTGGCCGAAGCAACTTTGTTGGATCATTGGGCCGGCCATCGGCCTCGACCAGTGGGACAGCGCGCCCCCATCCTGGGTTGGGCTCCTGGCTACGCCAATCTGCTCATTGCCACCGGCCATTATCGCAATGGAGTGTTGCTGGCCCCGATCAGCGCCGCCATCCTGCGGGACTTGGTACTGAAAGGGGAAACAGCCCTCTGTGATCTAGGGCCCTTTGCCCCCAGACAGGGCTGAGCCCGTATCCATCTTCCGGCTCTCGGCCCGCCGATGGACAGGACATATGTCAGAATGAAAGGCTGCCTGGTTAGGATCGGATCGTCCGTTGAGTAGCCCAAAGGAGAAGAGAGCCTTGCCGAAGTTCGCCCTAAAAGCCCTCTGGTTGGAAAACGATTTGGCTATTGCCGTCGATCAGGTGGTGGCCAAAAACCGCAGCCCCCTCACCCACTACTTTTTCTGGCCGCGGGATGACGCTTGGGAGCAGCTTAAGGCTGAGCTGGAAAGCAAAACTTGGATCAGCGAAGTGGATCGCATCGAGCTGCTTAACCGAGCCACCGAACTCATCAACTACTGGCAAAACGGCGGGCGCAACCGCCCCATCAGCGAAGCCCAGGCCCAGTTTCCCGACATCCTGATCGGCGGCAACTCCTAGCCCTCTCCCCCCTGTCAGCCAAAACGTGACTCTGGATCTGCCCCATCTTGCTCAGGCTCCCGTCTTTGAGCTAGATTGGCACTCGGGAGTTTAGAGTGCTAACTCCCTGCTAGCCGAGCCGGAGGATTCCTGGGAACCCCACTCCGCCTGGCAGTACCCAAAGTAGGAGCCCAGTCAGACTTACGAGGATCGCGGATTCTATGGCAAAGCGGATTCTGTTTAGAGAAGAGGCCCGCAAGGCATTGGAGCAGGGCATCAACCAACTGGCGGATGCAATCAAGGTTACGATTGGCCCCAAAGGACGCAACGTGGTCTTGGAGAAGAAGTTTGGTGCCCCCCAAATCGTCAACGACGGGGTCACGATTGCCAAGGAAATTGAGTTGGCCGATCCTTTGGAGAACACAGGCGCCCAGTTGATGCGGGAAGTGGCCTCTAAGACCAACGATGTGGCCGGAGATGGTACCACCACAGCCACCATCCTGGCCCAAAGCATGGTGCGGGAAGGGCTCAAAAACATCTCGGCGGGCGCCAACCCTGTGGCTCTGCGGCGCGGCATTGAAAAGACCACTGCCTACTTGGTGGAGCAAATTGCAGCTCATGCCAAGCCTGTGGAAGGCCGTAAAACCATCGCCGAAGTAGCCACTATCTCTGCTGGCAATGACAGCGAAGTGGGAGAGATGATCGCCAAGGCCATGGATGCTGTAGGGCGAGATGGGGTGATCACGGTCGAAGAATCCAAGTCGCTGGAAACCGAGTTGGACGTGGTGGAGGGGATGCAGTTTGACCGCGGCTACATTTCCCCCTATTTCGTCACCGACTCGGAGCGGATGGTGGCCGAGTATGAGAATGCTTATCTGCTGATTACCAGCAACAAGATCTCCAGCCTGCAAGATCTGGTGCCCATCCTAGAGCGGGTGGCCCGCGAGGGTCGGCCTCTTCTGGTCATTGCGGAGGATGTGGAGGGAGAGGCTCTGGCCACATTGGTGGTGAACCGCCTGCGGGGGGTACTCAATGCGGTGGCGGTCAAGGCTCCGGCTTTTGGGGATCGGCGCAAAGCCATGCTGGAAGATATCGCCATTCTCACCGGCGGGCAGCTCATCTCTGAGGATGTGGGCATCAAGTTGGATAAGGTCACTCTGGACATGATGGGGGTGGCCCGCAAGATCACTGTCACCAAAGACAAGACCACCATTGTGACCGATGGCAGCACCAAGGCGGCGGTGGAAAAGCGGGTGGCTCAAATTCGCAAGCAACTGGAAACCACCGATTCCGAGTACGACCGCGAGAAACTGCAAGAACGCATCGCCAAGTTAGCCGGGGGAGTGGCGGTGATCAAAGTGGGGGCTGCCACTGAAACAGAACTCAAAGATCGCAAGCTGCGCATTGAGGATGCCCTGAATGCCACCCGAGCTGCGGTGGAAGAAGGGATCGTCCCTGGCGGCGGGGCGACGCTATTGCACCTCTCCAAAGGGATCCCGGCTTTCAAGGCCAAGTTGAATGCCGAAGAACAGGTGGGGGCAGAAATTGTTTACCGAGCCTTGCAGGCCCCTCTCTTTCAGATTGCCCACAATGCCGGTCTGGAAGGGTCAGTGGTGGTGGAAAAGGTTTTGGAGAAGGAGATGCCCTTTGGCTTCGATGCCCTGAGCGGAACCTATGTGGATATGTTTGCCCAGGGGATCGTGGATCCGGCCAAAGTGGTGCGCTCAGCGCTGCAAAACGCGGCTTCCATAGCCGGAATGTACCTCACAACCGAAGCGATTGTGGTGGAAAAGCCTGAGCCCAAGCCGGCGGCTGGCTCTGCACCTAAGGGGATGATGTAGTCTTGCGAAAGTAAACTACCCGACACCCGCGCTATGCGCAGGGTGCGGGCTTTATCCCAATCCCTAGCGGCCCCAGAGGACAGC
>NZ_JANSIG010000076.1:0-7907 GCF_047461975.1 Synechococcus sp. R55.3
GCTCTGTTTGGGCTGTCGTTGTTTTACCAGCAGGGGCACCGGCTGGGCGGTTGGAGTTGGCCGGAAGCCCTCATCGTGTTGGGGGTGTTCACCATTCTGCAGGGGGTGGCAGCCAGCGTCTTTAATGTCAATCTCAATCGCATTGTGCAGCAGGTGCAGGAAGGCACCTTGGATTTTGTTTTGCTGAAGCCGATCAGCAGCCAGTTTTGGCTGTCGGCCAGGGTGTTTTCCCCCTGGGGCTTGACGGATGTGGGTTTTGGCCTACTGCTCATTCTCCATGCCGGGATCCAGTTGGGCTTGCCCGGGTGGGCCTATGCGGTGGGGCTGTTGCCTCTGCTGCTGGGGCTGATCATCCTCTATAGCCTCTGGTTTATGTTGGGAGCCACCAGCATTTGGTTTGTCAAAATCTACAACGTGACCGAGGTGTTACGGGGCTTGGTAGAGGCAGGGCGGTTCCCGATGGTGGCTTATCCGGTGGCCTACCGCGTGTTTTTTACCTTCATCGTGCCGGTGGCTTTCTTGACAACGATCCCGGCGGAGACCTTGCTGGGGCGAGTCCAATGGCCGTGGCTGCTGGGATCCGGTCTGCTGGCGGCGGGGCTGTTGTGGGGATCCCATCTCTTCTGGCGCTTTGCCCTGCGCTTTTACACCAGCGCTTCCAGTTAAAGTCTGGGCCAAAAAGCTTGGATCCCACGCATCCGAGTTTCCAGGAGTTGAGTAATTTCTACAGACGCGCCCCACGCGCTGACATCGCGGAGAACAACTGCCTTCAGTACAAGGCAGAGGGAATCGCAGAGTTCTCTGGGTTGAGGGCAAAAAAGTTTTCACTGCAGCGCTTTGCAGCCACAGGCTCTGTGGTTTAGGGGGGCTTGTCTGTCAGTGGTTTTGATGGTTTGTCGATCTTTTGAGGAGCCTGTTCAATGCACAAACACACAAGCTTTGTAGCAGCATCTGTGATAGCTGGCAGTTTTGCTCTCTTGGGCTGTGGCAGCAGCACTTCGTCTTCGATGATGCCTTTCCAAGCGGATTTGGTGGCTTTGAGCGGCGGCAATCGCCTCACTTTCATCCGCTCTGCCGATGCCTTTGTGCAGGGATCCCTGACGGTAACAGGAGTGAACGGCAACCTCATTGGTATCGATGTGCGCCCTGCCAACCGGCTGCTTTACGGGCTGACCGACACCAGCATCCTTTACACCATCAACTTGCAGACCGGTGTCGCTACCGTGGCCAGCACTCTGTCGGTTCCCTTCACCGCGGGCACGCTTTCTGGCATGGATTTCAACCCTGTTCCGGATCGGCTGCGCTTGGTGGGAGCCAATGGCCAGAACTTCCGCATCAATGTGGATACGGGCGAAGTGATCCAAGATAGACCTTTGGCCTTTGGCCCAATGGAACTACAGGGATCCCAGCCGGCCATCACCGCCGCCGCCTACACCAACAATGTGGCGGGTGCCCAATCCACGCGGCTGCTGAACATCGACGGGCAACGGAACCTGCTGGTGTTGCAGAATCCCCCCAACGATGGGGTTCAGGTGCCCATTGGCCCTCTGGGGGTGAACTTCGGCCCTATGGGTGGGTTTGACATCCGTACTGCTGATGGAGTGGATACCGGCTTTGCCATCGGCGGCTCCACCTTGTATCGAATTGACCTAAACACCGGTCGGGCCACATCCCTGGGCACCCTGCCGGGTGGGCCGTTCTTTGGCTTGGCTGCCCTCTAGGAAGGCCGATTCCCATTTGCCTATCTAAATCAAGATTCATCAGCGTTAATCAACATTTTGAATTCATGGGTTTGGATCAACTTTTTGAAATCATTGCCGCAGTTGATCCCTTGCGTGGCCCGATCCCAGCTCAGGATTGGGCCTTCTATTTCCCCACAAGTCAGGGTTGACCTTCGCCTATGCAGACGATAAATTATGAAAGCCGCTGCCCTGCTTGGGTTGTCCTGGGCGATGCTTGTGCCTCTGCAGTTTCTCTCTCTCTTCCATCCCGTTTCCTCTTCCCGCTCATGAAGATCGAGGGCGACAAAGCTGAGGGATCCCTGCAGGAAAAAACCGATGCAGAGGTGTTTGCAGCCCTAAAAGCAGGCCGGTCACAAGCTCTGGCCATTCTCTACGACCGACATGCCGGCTTGGTGTACGGAATTGCCTGCAAAATGCTGGGCAGTACTGCCGAAGCCGAAGATCTCACCCAGGATATTTTTTTGAACTTGGCTCGTTCCTCCTTTGATCCCAGACGGGGATCCCTGCGCACCTACCTGAGCATCTTGGCTCGCTCTCGCTGTTTGGATCGGCTGCGCTCTTGGCGGAATCGACAGCGCTCCCTGGAACAGGGCAGAGTGGAATTGCAGGGTAGTCCTGCTGCGGATCCCACCTTGGAGCAGTTGGCCCAAGCGGAACGGGTGGCCGAGGTGCAAACGGCTTTGGCCGAGTTGTCCGAAAGTCAACGGCAAGTCTTAAAGATGGCCTATTACGAAGGCATGAGCCAAACGGAAATTGCCAAGCAACTGGATCTGCCTTTGGGAACGGTCAAAGCCAGAGCTCGGCGGGGTTTGCTGCGGCTGCGCGAGTTGTTGGGAGGCCCCTCATGAAAGCCGAATCTGTGTCTCCCGAAGAACTGCAACTGTGGCTGGCAGGCTATGTGCTGGGGGATCTCTCCCCGGAAGAGGCCGACCGGCTGGAGGCATTGCTCAAGCTGCGCCCGGAGCTGCACCGAGAACTGCAGGCTTTGCAACAGGCATTGGAGACAGCCTACGGCGTGGAGGAAAAGCAACCTCCCCCCGCCCTGCGGGCTTCTCTGTTGCAGGCGCAGGCAGCCCAACCGATGCACACCCCCACCTGGGTTGCCAAGGGATCCCGTCTCTGGCAGCGGGGCTTGGGGGCAGTGGCCGCAGGCTTGATCGTCGCTTTGGGGCTGGGGAACCTCTACCTGTGGCGCAGGCTGCAGCTAGCCCAGACGCAAGGGATCCCTGGCGAGGTGTTGACCTATGAATTGCAGCCGACTGCGGAGAACCTGGCCGGCTCGGTCAAGCTTGAGGTGGATCCCCAGCGCCTGCAAGGGCGATTGGTGGCCCAAGGGTTGCCGCCTTTGCCGGAAGGCCGGGTCTATGCCCTGTGGGTGGTGCTGGAACCGGAGGCGCCCTTCACCACCGATAGTGCGGGGGCCATCCTCATGGCAGCTTTTCCGGTGGATGAAACAGGAAACCGCCAACAGGAGCTGCGCCTACCGCCGGTGTTTGAATCTACAGAATGGGTGCGGGCTGTGGCCATTACCGAAGAGGATGGCAATCGTCCCCAAGAGCACCAGGGATCCCCTTTGTGGATTTCCGGCTAGGGATGGATTGGCGTGGCCCGATGGCACAAGTAGGCGATTGTGATGCAGATGGATGTCAACCCAGTCTTGTGACCAAGGCAGAAGGCCTTAAGATAAAAGTCGCCACCCCAGCGAAGAACTTGGAGGCCACCCCATGGGCGAAGCGAAGCGCCGTAAAACCCGCATCAGCCAAGATCCCGACCAAGAGCTGGTGTTTCCCAACCTCAAGGATATTCCCCTCACCAAAGGGCAAGCTCGCGCCATCTACAATTGGACAACCCGTGGTGCTTGGGCAGGCATCATTCTCCTGGCCATCATTTGGGTGGTGATCCGATTTGTAGGGCCTGCCTTCGGCTGGTGGCATCTGGTCGGCTAGCCGGCCGGATCCCCTTTAGCATCCTTTGGAGTTTCCGTCTATGCGCTCTTATCTGGCAGCCGCCATTCAAATGACCAGCATTCCCGATCTGGCCAGCAACTTGCAGCAGGCGGAAGAGTGGATCGACTTTGCAGTGCGCCAGGGATGCGAGCTGGTGACGCTACCAGAAAACTTTGCCTTCATGGGGCCGGAAGCCGAGAAAGCCCGCCTTGCTCCTGAGATTGCGGAGCGGGCGGAGGAGTTTTTGGCCAAGATGGCCCAGCGTTACCAAGTATTTATTTTGGGAGGAGGGTATCCTGTGCCGGACGGGCAGGGCAAAGTTTACAATACCGCTGCCCTCTACAGCCCTGACGGCAAAGAGCTGGCCCGCTATCGCAAAATCCACCTGTTCGATGTCAATCTGCCCGACGGCAATACCTACCGCGAGTCGAACACGGTGGTCAGCGGAGATGAGGTGGTCACCTGCGAGCAAGAGCAACTGGGGAACCTCGGTTTGTCGGTCTGCTACGACGTACGCTTTCCAGAGCTGTACCGATCTCTGGTGGATCGCGGAGCCCAGATTTTGCTCATCCCTGCCGCCTTCACGGCCTACACGGGTCGGGATCACTGGCAGGTTTTGCTGCAATGCCGGGCCATTGAGAACACCTGTTACGTGATAGCCCCCGCCCAGGTGGGCACCCACTACGAGCGGCGACAGTGTCACGGCCATGCCATGATCGTGGACCCCTGGGGGACTATCTTGGCGGATGCGGGTGGCGAAAAACCGGGGGTGGCCATTGCTGAAATTAACCCAGAGCGTTTCCAGTTGGTCAGGCGGCAGATGCCTTCCCTACAACACCGTCGGCTGGCCTGCACCGTCACCCGCTAGGGATCCGCTGTGCCTTGGCCCCCCCTGATTCTGGCTGCCACCTCTGCGAGAGCTTGGTGGAGAAGTTGCGGCAGATCCCCGAAATCCGTGATCTGGAAGTCCGCGACATCACCTCCAACCCGAGTTGGTGGGAGCAATACCAACTGGAAGTTCCCGTGCTCACCCTGGCAGGGGATCCCGAGCGACCTTTGCCACGTCCTTCCCCTCGGCTGACGGTGAGCCAGTTGCGGGCTTGGCTTGAGAAACAGCTCCGTTGAATTTCTCCTGCTGCTGCCGGAGCTTTCTCTGCCATGCCTATGGAGAGAGCAGCGATTCGCTGCGGGCGGTGTAGCCGGCTTGACGCAGGGCTTCAACGGCGGCTTGGGCATTGTTAACCCAAAATTGGGATCCCATTCTCACCCAAAGGGTATGGGGATGGGCGGTGATGGCAGCCACGACAGGAATGCGATTTTCTTCTTTAATTTCCGAGCGTTGGCGAGCGATTAGCGTCTGTAAACGGTATCGATCCTCCAGTGTCCCAGCAGAGTCGAGAGGGATCTCCACCGTTACCCAACTAACAGATTCAATCGGTTGTAAATCTTCCACAATCAGTTGCACCTGTTCATCCCGCTGATCCACTTTGGCCCAAACCAATAGCCGTTGATCCACCTCCAGGCAACCGCGCAAACGTTCATAGGTTTTGGGGAAGATCACTGCTTCACAACTGCCGGTGAGATCTTCCAGTTGCAAAATGGCCATGCGATCCCCTTTCTTGGTTGTGACATTTTTAATGGCCGTCACCAGGGCGAGAACGCCCACAGAGGCATCGACTGCGCAGCCGCCCAAGTCAGCTAGGTTTACAGGGGCCAGCAGCCGCGCTTGCTCCTGAATGCGCCGCAGCGGATGATCCGAGACATAAAACCCCAGCAGCTCCCGTTCTAGCCTCAACTTTTCCTGAGGTGGAAAATCTTCAGTAGCCGGCCCACGCGGAGCCTCCACAAATCCATTGCCGGCGCTGCTATTGCTCCCCAGTAGATCGAACAAGCTGGCTTGGCCGATGGCTTTGGACTTGGCTCGCTGCGCTGCCCAACTGAGGATGGGATCCAAATCGGCAATTAGTTGTTTACGATTTCCAGAAATACAATCAAAAGCGCCCGCACAAATCAGGGCCTCCAGGGCACGACGGTTAACAATGCGCAGATCCACCCGCTGGCAAAAATCCGCCAGAGAGGTGAAGGGGCCATCAGCTTGACGGGCAGCCAAAATGTTTTGAATGGCCCCCTCCCCTACATTCTTCACTGCCCCCAGACCAAACAAAATGCTGGATCCCTGGGGAGTAAAGTCCATTCCAGAACGGTTGATATCCGGCGGCTGAATTTGGATCCCAATTGACAAGCAATAGGTAATGTAGCGCTGTACCTTGTCCTGATCTCCCCCCACAGAAGAGAGCAAGGCTGCCATATATTCCGTTGGGTAATTGGCCTTGAGGTAAGCTGTTTGAAAAGTAATCAACCCATAGGCAGTAGAATGCGATTTATTGAAGCAATACTCGGCAAAAGCAACCATTTGATCAAACAATTCTGTGGCAACTTCTTGGCTTACACCCCGCTTGGCTGCCCCCTGCACAAATTGCTCGCGGTGTTTCTCCATCTCGGAGACTTTCTTTTTCCCCATCGCTCGCCGCAGCAGATCGGCTTGGCCTAAGGTGTATCCGGCCATGTCTTGGGCAATGCGCATGATCTGTTCCTGGTAGAGGATGGCTCCGTAGGTATCCTGAAGAATGGGCTTGAGGAGTTCGTGGGCATAGGTTACCGGTTTGCGACCGTGCTTGCGATCGATAAAGTCGGGGATCATGCCCGTATCCAATGGGCCTGGCCGGTACAAGGCCAATACTGAGGAAATATCTTCTAAGTTGGAAGGTTTGAGCTCCCGCACCACCTGCTTCATGCCAGAAGACTCCAGTTGGAAGATCCCTTCCAGCTCTCCCTTTTCCAGCAGTTGATAGGTTTTCTTGTCATCTAGGGGCAGGTTATCCAGATCTATGTTGACGCCATTGTGTTCTCGGATCAGTTCCACTGCCCGCTGAATCATCGTCAGGTTGCGCAGACCCAAAAAGTCCATCTTCAGCAAGCCCAAAGACTCGATATCTTCCATCGAGTACTGGGTGATAATTTGGCCTTCATTGTTGTACTGCAGAGGCACGATCTCATCTAAGGGATCCCTAGCAATCACCACACCGGCAGCGTGAACCCCGAAGGTTTTGTTGGTGCCCTCCAACAAACGTGCCAGCTCGATCCAGCGGTGGGTGGTTGGGTCTTTCTCGTATTTTTCTTTGAACTCTGGAGCGGGAGTATCCTCGCCAATCATCTCTTCCAATTTTGCGGGCTTGCCTCGGGATACCGGGATCAATTTCGCCATTTTGTCGGCTTCTGAGTAGGGAATGTCTAAGACTCGACCGACATCTTTGAGAATGGCTTTAGAGGTCATGCGGTTAAAGGTGATGATCTGGGCGACTCGCTCTTGGCCGTATTTGCGGGTCACATAGTCGATCAGCTCTCCCCGCCGCTCGATGCAAAAATCCGTATCGATATCCGGCATCGATTGACGTTCTGGATTGAGAAATCGCTCAAACAGTAGGCCGTATTTAACCGGGTCAATGTTGGTAATTTGTAGGGCATAGGCCACCAGGGATCCTGCTGCCGAGCCTCGCCCCGGCCCCACCGGGATCCCCTGCTCGCGGGCATAGCGAACGTAGTCCCAGACCACCAGGAAATAGCTGGAGAAGCCCTTTTGTTGGATGATGTTCAGCTCAAAGCGCAGGCGCTCCTGGTAGTTTTGGGGGATCTGATCCGGCTGAGCAACACCGCAGCGCTTCGCCAGCCCCTGCCAGGCCAATTCTGTGAGATAGCTATCGGCAGAATGGCCTGGTGGAACCGGGTAGTCGGGCATGCGCATTTCCCCAAATAGGTCATAGCCCTCGATCTTTTCCAGCACCTTCAGGGTGTTGGCGATGGCCTCGTCAATCACCTCCTGTTCCAAATGGTCACGGCAGAGACGGCGCATCTCTTCTGGGCTTTTCAGGTATTCGGTTCCGGTGTAGCGAAGGCGATTTTTTTCAGTAAGGGATTTGCCTGTTTGAATGCAGAGAAGTGCATCGTGGGCCTCTACATCCCAGCAGGAAATAAAATGGCTATCGTTGGTGAGGATGATCGGGATCCCCAATTCGCGGGCGATGCGCACCAACTGCACATTGACAAAGCGATCTTCTTGATAGCCGTGATCCTGAATCTCGATGTAATAATCATCCCCAAACTGCTCTTGATACCAAGCGGCAACTTCACGGGCAATTTCTGGCCGCCGCTGCAAAATAGC
>NZ_JANSIG010000076.1:8007-14739 GCF_047461975.1 Synechococcus sp. R55.3
TAATAATCATCCCCAAACTGCTCTTGATACCAAGCGGCAACTTCACGGGCAATTTCTGGCCGCCGCTGCAAAATAGCTTGAGGCACTTCTCCTGCCAAGCAGCCGCTGGTGACGATCAGCCCTTCTTTGTATTGCACCAAATACTCTTTGTTGATGCAGGGGCGAGAGAAAATCCCTTTCCCTTGAATGCCATGTAGATGGGAAATGGTGGTTAGCTTCACTAAGTTTTTGTAGCCCTGGGTATTTTTGGCCAGAACCACTTGGTGATACTTGGGGTACTTGCGGCTTTTGTCGCGGATATCGCCGTTGATTACATACATTTCATTGCCGATGATTGGAGTAATCCCTTTGCTTTTACACAGTTTCACCAGCTCTAACGCCCCATACATGACACCGTGATCCGTCAGGGCCAGCCCCGGCAAACCCATAGCGACCACCTGCTCGATCAGACGCGGCAATTGGCTGGCGCCATCCAAGAGGCTGTATTCGCTGTGGAGATGCAAAGGAACAAAAGACATGGCAACGCTATGGATAGTGGGATCCCTTTAACCTTAACTCAGCGTGTCCATTTCTCGACTGCCTGCAGATGCCGCTACAGTAAAGTCAGCTGATGTTTTTTCCCTTTTCTTGAATCTATGGATGCTCCCATTCGCCTCACCCAGTACTCCCACGGCGGTGGCTGCGGCTGTAAAATTGCCCCGGCCCTGCTGCAACAAATTCTTAAGGATGTGCCCCTGCTATCCCCAAATCCGGCTTTGTTGGTGGGAGCTGAAACCAGCGATGATGCGGCTGTCTATCAACTAAACGACCACCAAGCCCTAATTTTGACCACCGATTTCTTCATGCCGATTGTGGATGAGCCGGTGGATTTTGGTCGGATCGCGGCGACCAATGCCCTTTCCGATGTCTACGCGATGGGGGGCACTCCCATTCTGGCTTTGGCAGTTTTGGGCATGCCGGTCGATACCCTGCCGATGCAGGCCATCCAAGGGATCATGGCCGGAGGGATCCAGGTTTGCCAAGAAGCCGGGATCCCTTTGGCAGGGGGGCACTCCATCGATTCGCCGGAGCCCATCTTCGGCTTGGTGGCAGCAGGTTTGGCCCATCCACACCACATTCGCCGCAATGCCACGGCCCAAGCCGGGGACGATCTGATCCTGACCAAGCCGCTGGGGATCGGGGTGATGACCACCGCTCTGAAAAAGGGTCAGCTCAGTGCGGCAGGCTACGCGGAAGTTTTGCAGGTGATGACCCAGCTGAATCGCATCGGCTCGCAACTGGCTCGGCGACCGCAAGTTCACGCCATGACGGATGTAACAGGGTTTGGCCTGGTGGGACACTTGCTGGAAGTCTGTCGCGGCTCGGGGGTGGGGGCCAGTTTGGATCTGGCTTCCATTCCGTTTTTGGCAGAAGCGCTCTCGCTGGCAGAGGCGGGGATCTTTCCAGGGGCGGCTCGTCGCAATTGGCAGGGCTATGAGGGGGTACAGGCAGAATCCCTGCCCGAGTGGCAGCAACTGCTGCTGGCAGATCCCCAAACCAGCGGGGGCTTGCTGGTGGCGGTGGATCCCGGCTACACCTCAGATCTTTTGCAGGAGCTGCACAGTGCCGGCTACCCCTACGCCCGTCGCATTGGCCGCTGCCAAGCCGGAGATGCCGACAATATTAGAATCCATGTTACCGGCGAGATCATCCCCAGCCCATCGGCAGCCTGAAGAAGACCCTCTGGCAATGCTCGCAACACAAAGTCTCGATAGAGGGCTCAATATGAAGATTGCGTCAAGCAGCTCTGAGAAAGTTAAAGATCCCATGTGAGGCAAGGGAAGGTTGAGATATCCTGAGATCTATGAGCGAGCTTCCCCCCAGCCGTAGTCTGGTTCAGCGAGTTGAGCCTGGCCAGCTGATTCGAACCCTCAGCAGTGGGCAATTGCTGATGGTGGATCCACAACGGCACAACGCCCTGATCATCTGCAAGACGTTTCATGCCGAGTTTGCCGGGCCAGGCGCTGCGGTGGGGGGGCCCTTGGATGTGGAGTCCGGCGGCGTTGTCCCCATTGGGGATGTGGTTTTGCTGCATCCGCAAGACCACCAAGAGCGGCAAAGTGCCTATGCCAAGCGGCTGCACTGGATGCGTTGGCTGCAGCAAATCACCGACAATCCTTTGCCGGCCCAGCGGGCGCGGGTTTTGCTCTTTAGCTTAGAGGAATTTTTCTCTGCGGATTTGGTTAGCCAATTGCCAGATGACATTTTGGCGCGGCTGGTGGGAGTGCTGCCCCAGACGGTTGCTGCGGTGCGGATGGAGATGATGGCCCGCTATAGCCCCAACTATTCCCTGGCAGGCTGAGCTTTTTCAGACTGGGGAAGGAACTCGTCCTGCTGATGGGAATCGGTGACAGGCTGCCGGCCCTCACCTCTAGCCCCTCTCTGCAACTGGAACGAGACACGATCAGCTACACTGAAAGCCAATTTGCGTTGGCAGTTGGTTCAACTGGACTCGACCGGAATCTTTGCCTCATGCAGTGGTGGAAACGGCTTCGCCAAAACCGATGGGCCCAAGTAGGAGCTTACATTCTCCTTGTTTTCTACGCCTGCGCCATTTTTGCCGAGTTTGTTGCCCCCTACAGCCCGCTGGAATCGCAGCCGGGGGGATCCCTTCTGCCGCCCACCGCCATTCACTTTTGGGATGAATCGGGCGCTTGGATTGGGCCCCACGTTTATCCAACCCGCCAGGGGCCAGTGGATCTGGAAACGGGAGAACGCCCGCTCTTGGTGGATACCAGCCGTCCCGCCGGGATCCGCTTGTTTGTGGCCGGTACTCCCTACCGTTGGTTGGGGTTGATCCCCTGGGATCGGCATCTGTTTGGCACCGTCCCGCTGCGGCCTGTTGCAGAAGAGGGACAGGTGGGATCCCCAATCGGCGAAGAGCCCTCTGTGGCACGGCTACACCTGCTGGGCACCGATGATCAAGGTCGGGACTATTTCAGTCGCTTGGTCTATGGCGGGCGCGTCAGCCTGTTTATCGGCTTGGTGGGCATTGGCATCTCTTTCCCCATTGGTCTGCTGGTGGGGGCCATATCCGGCTACCTTGGGGGCTGGGTGGATACGCTCCTGATGCGCTTGGCAGAGGTGTTGATGTCGATTCCGACGCTGTATCTGCTGGTGTCGCTGGCAGCGGTGTTGCAGGTGAATCCGCTGACCGGGGTGCCCTTCAGCAATGCCGAGCGCTTCTTGGTGATTGTGGTGATCCTCTCTTTTGTGGGTTGGGCGGGCCTAGCCAGGGTGATTCGTGGGCAGGTGCTGTCCTTGCGAGAGCGGGACTTTGTGCAGGCAGCGCGGGTAGCCGGGGCTGGATCCCTGTATCTGCTGGTGCGGCATATTTTGCCCCAGACAGCTACTTATGTGGTGATCTCGGCAACCTTGGCGGTGCCCGGCTACATTGCGGCAGAGTCGGTGCTGAGCCTCATCGGGTTGGGGATCCAACAGCCGGATGCCTCTTGGGGCAACATGCTCTCGCTGGCCACCAACGCTTCGGTGATCATCCTACAGCCCTGGCTGGTGCTGGCCCCCACTTTGATGGTGGTGCTGACCTCTCTATCCTTTAACCTGCTGGGGGATGGTTTGCGGGACGCCCTCGATCCTCGGGAAGGGTGAGCTGCTTCCCCATTGCGCCGAGTGAGGGGAATGGAGTGGCCTGCAAATCACCGCTTTCCGTCGGGATAGAGCCGGTTTAGACCCTTGCGAGCCTTAGCATGGACATCCAGGGTGGCATCCATTTTCAGGATCTGCCGGTAAACTTGCTCGGCACGAGCCACTTCCCCTTCCTGTTCCAACTTTTCTCCTAGCTTGAGCAAGTTTTGGGCTGAGAGATCTGCCCAAGGATTCTGTTCGGCTGTTGGCTCCTGCAGTTGCCGCAGCTCTTCTAGGCGCTCTTGCACCATCGGTCGTAACAGCCAAGAGTCATCCAGATCCAAAACCTCTCGGTAGTAGCGCTGGGCCTCTTTAAAGTTCTTTTGCTCGTCGTAGGCTTCCGCCAGTTGTAGCGCCAGTTCCGCTGTGGGCTGATCCTTAAACTGGCGATGCAGTTGGTTCAGTCGCCGCACAAAGGGGGATCCCTGCTGCGGGTTTTTCAAATCCGGGGCGTGCTGAACCGGCAGATAGTCGTCCCTCTCCGCCGATGGTTGAGGGGAAGGGGCAGGCTCTGCAGCTTGAGGTCGAAGGGGCGCTTGGCGGCTGATGCTTTTGGGATCGATGGGGGTGGGCTTGTAAACCCAAATTGGCTGATCCGGAGGAGATGCGGGTGGGGTTGGGCGTGGGATCGGCTGCGGCAAGGGAATGGTCTTGCGATCCGGCGGTTCAGGAGATGGCTGCTTCAGCTCCTCAAGGGTGCTGGGAGGTTTGGGGGCCTGAAATTGAATCGCTTTGGGAGTCTCCCTGCGCTCTTGGGCCAATTCTCGGTACAGAGCGGCCAATTGAAGGTAACCCGCCTCCTCGTAGGCAGTGGCCAGCCAACGGGCATTCTCTGGGCTGGGATCCGCACGATAAGCTCGCCGGAGCAACTGCAAAGCAGTGCCGTAGTTGCGCTCTCGAATGGCTGCCCGTCCCAAACTCGCTGAGCTGACCCCGATGGTATCGCTGGCCATAGTCCCCCATCTGTCTTGGCGCCGACAATAGAGCTAAGAGTCAAGGCTGAGCTGCTGATAATTCAGGTTTTCCAAGCCAGCCACGTGGGTTGACGCTTGCTTAATATAACTGGATTCCTTGGCCATAGCATACCCTCACCAGCCGGGATGTTATCTGCTCGGACAGCTCCCTCTTGTTGAGATCTCTCGCTTTATATCAATTCAATGTCGATATTGAGGGTGGGATTGGATTGAGATCTGGATGCCAAGTTAACTTTCGGGCTAGCTTGTAGTCAGAGCTTCAGCAGCAACAGGTTCTGACGCCAACATGATCCAAGACTTTCGAGAGCGGTACCCTATGGGCAGTTTGCTCACCGATCTGTTGCGGGTGGAAGAAGGGATCTACATCGTCAGAGCCCAGGTGGTGGTGAACAACACGGTTTTGGGCAGTGGCATGGCTGGCTCGAACACCGTCGAAGAGGCGGAAGATGCTGCCTTGAAGCGCGCCCTCCACCACGCAGGATTTGGTCGCCCCACTTCCTCTTTGAGTTTGGGCATGGATTCTGCTGCCGCCAGGGTGCCTTATCTGCCAACTCCTGAGTTGGCCAACGGACACGCTCAGTCTTCCCCTGCTTCTCCAGCCCCCGAGTCGATAGGGATCCCTGCAAAGCCAAGTTCCCCAGAGCTGCCCGGTCTAAGTGAGCCGGCGGCCTATGGGGATGACCTATCGGACATCATTGCCCAAACGGATGTGGAGATGCAGCGCATTGGCTGGGGCCGCAAGGAAGGACAAGAGTTTTTGGAACGTCGCTTTCAGAAGAAATCTCGCCACCAACTAAGCGACGCCGAGCTGCGGGAGTTTTTGCGTTATCTCAAACAGCAGCCCTCCCGCCTCAGCAGCGAACCCCGCTTTTGAAGTCTTCTCGGCCTTGCCGCCAAGATCTCGGGATCTGGAGATCTGGCAACTCCTATCTTCCAACTAGGGTTGTTCCGAGCCCGTTCAAGTAGCCTCTGACCCTTGCCCCCGGCCCCTCTGGAAGGGGGAGTTGGGAATCAAGCCAGCCAACTGTTTTACTGCTAGTTGGCTGCTACTTGGAATAAGCCCGTTCTACCGTCGGTGTCTTGCTGCTGCTGAAGCTAGGGCGCACCTACAATCACGCTGGTGTCTTCCATTTGCTTCACGACCGTTTCTCCCCCTTCCGAGAGCACAACCCGTCGCTCTGGCACCGATACTCCGGCCACCTTGGCGGTTTGGTAGTTTTGCCCGGCCTGCACCACAGCGGGAATGACACCTGGGCCAGAAACCAGAGCAAAGGACTCGCCGCCAATCTGTATCATCCCGGAAACCTGTACACTGCGGGCAAACGCAGCTGGGTCAGGGGTAGGCGTTGGGATCGGGGTAGCCACGGCTACAGGGGCGCCATTGCCGCTGCCAGGAGGGGGCAAAACCGGAGGTGGAGGCAGGGGCGGCAGGACAATCTGCGGTTCAGGAGCACGCACGTTTTGAGGCACAAAGGGATCCACACGGCCAGCCCCACTCAAGGCCCGCTGGGTTTCCTGCTCTCGATCCACTGGCGGGATCAGGCTAGAGGCAGCTTGGGTAGCCTGCAGAAGGGAGGGCACCGGCGGCGGGGGTTGATCGGGGGCGGTCTGGCCAAAGCCGGCAGGCAAGTTCACCGTTTGTTGCCGGGCGAGAGCTTGCATCTGGCTGGCTCCGCGGGCCAAGGTGGCGCTCATATCCTGTTCCCAAGTCCCTGCAGCATTCAGCCGCATGATCACAGGGCTGGTTCCCCCCCGAGACTCCACCCAAATTTCCGCTTCTGTGTCGCTCAATCGCCGCGAGCTGAGGATCCGGGATCCCGGAGGCAAGAGGGGCCGAAGCGCCAGTTCGGCCTCAGGAACAGCCTGTTCGTTGGCCAGAGCCGGGAACCAACGGGGGGCCAAAAACGCAACGCCCCCTGCCAACAGCAGGCCGGCTACAAAAAAGCAGGACAATGGGCGAGCAGGCAGCGATTTCAGCATAGAGACCACCGGGAGAGAGCCTCGTATCCTCTCCACCAAAATATCCAAAATCTTCGTGATGGGGCCAAGTCAACCTGCTTTTCTCGACAACAGT